>NZ_JAUMSQ010000060.1:0-26247 GCF_030519285.1 Mycolicibacterium arseniciresistens | reverse complement strand
GATCCCGCTGGCCGCCCCGGCGGCCACCGACCGCGCGGCCGCCGACCTGGCGGTGCACTGGTACGGCCACTCCTCGGCGCTGGTCGAGGTCGACGGCTACCGGGTGCTCACCGACCCGATCTGGAGTTCCCGGTGTTCGCCGTCGCGTCAGGTCGGGCCGCACCGGCTGCACGACGTGCCGGTGGAGCTCGAGGCGTTGCCCGCCGTGGACGCCGTGCTGATCAGCCACGACCACTACGACCACCTCGACATCGACACCATCCTCGGATTGGCCCGCACCCAGTGGGCGCCGTTCTGTGTGCCTCTCGGCGTCGGCGCGCACCTGAGGAAGTGGGGTATCCCCGAAGAGCGCATCGTCGAACTCGACTGGAACGAGAGCCACCGGATCGGCGATCTGACGGTGGTGTGCACCCCGGCCCGGCACTTCTCCGGACGGCTGTTCGCCCGCAACACGACGCTGTGGGCGTCGTGGGCGATCGTCGGACCGAAGCACCGGGCCTTCTTCGGCGGCGACACCGGCTACAGCAGGAGCTTCGCCGACATCGGTGCCGAGCACGGGCCGTTCGACGTGACGCTGCTGCCCGTCGGGGCGTACCACCCGGCGTGGCCCGACATCCACATGAACCCCGAAGAGGCGGTGCGCGCACACCTCGACGTCGCCGAGGCCGGCGCCGGGCTGCTGGTGCCGATCCACTGGGCGACGTTCCGGCTCGCGCCCCACCCGTGGGCCGAACCGGTCGAACGCCTGCTGCGCGCCGCCGATCCCGCCGGCGTCCCGGTCGTGGTGCCGAAGCCGGGCGAACGCGTCGACCGCGAGACCATCCGGCCGTCCGCGCCGTGGTGGCAGTTGTAACGACGGGCGCTTTGGCCGCCCAACCGGGTGCCGGACCGTTACGGTGCTGACCATGAGGGCACTGATCAGCGCCGCCGTCGTCGGTCTGCTGCTGGTATCGACGGTGGGCTGCGACTCCGAACCGGCTGAGCCTGCGTCGTCCCCGGCGGCGGAGTCCGACGTCCCGCCGCCCCTGGTGCCCGCGATGCCGCTGGCTGAGAACGCGGTGGACGACGCGGTCGCCGAGCTCGACGGCCTGGTCGAGAAGGTGATGAACGCCTCCGGCATCCCCGGTATGGCCGTCGCGGTGGTGCACGGCGGAAAGACGGTGTACGCAAAGGGTTTCGGCGTCAAGGACGTGAACGCCGGTGACGGCGACGGCAACAAGGTGAACCCCGACACGACCTTCCAGCTGGCGTCGCTGTCCAAGCCGATCGCGGCGACCGTCGTCGCCCGCCAGGTGGGCCAGGGGGCGGTCGGCTGGGACACCCCGATCGTCGAGAAACTGCCGGGGTTCGCGCTGTCCGATCCCGCGGTCACCCGGATGGTCACCGTCGGTGACATGATGTCGCACCGCTCAGGCCTGCCCGATCACGCCGGAGACCAGCTCGAGGACCTCGGCTACTCCCGGGAGTACATCCTCGACAAGTTGCGGCAGCTCCCGCTCGATCCGTTCCGGATCTCGTACGCCTACACCAATTTCGGCTACACCGCGGGCGCCGAGGCGGTCGCGGCCGCCGCGAGCAGGAAGTGGGAGGATCTCGCCGACGAGGCGATCTTCGACCCGCTCGGGATGGGCTCGACCAGCTACCGCTTCGCCGACTACGAGGCCCGGCCCAACCGCGCCGCGGGCCACATCCACATCGACGGCCGCTACGAGCCGCTGTACGTCCGCGACGCCGACCCGGAGGCGCCCGCCGGTGGCGCCAGCTCATCGGTGAACGACATGGCGCGCTGGCTGGCGATGGTGCTGGCCGACGGGAAGCACAACGGCACAGAGTTGATCGACCCGAAGGCGCTGCTGCCCGCCCTCACCCCGCAGGTGGTGTCCAGCCCGGCCAGTGAACCGGCGATGCGGACCGGCTTCTACGGGTACGGCTTCAACGTCGGCACCACCTCGGGCGCCCGCACCGAGCTCAGCCACTCGGGGGCCTTCGAATCCGGTGCGGGCACGAACTTCCTGTTCCTGCCGTCGGCCGACGTCGGCATCATCGCGCTGACGAACGCCACCCCGGCCGGTGTTCCCGAGGCGCTGACCGCGGAATTCGCCGACCTCGTCCAGTTCGGGGAGGTCCGCGAGGACTGGTACAGGCTGTACAACACCATCTTCCAGCAGATGGAGAAGCCGGTCGGCGAGCTGGTCGGCAAGGAACGCCCGGCCGGCGCGAGGCCGCCCGGACCGCTGTCGTCCTACGCCGGTGTCTACAGCAACGAGTACTGGGGCCCGGTGACGCTCATCGAGCAGTCGGGCAAGCTCCGGCTGAAGATGGGCACCAAGCTCGACGTGGAGCTCATGCCATGGGACGGCAACGTCTTCAGCTATTCCTGGGTGAGTGAGAATTCGCCCCCCGGAACGGTTTCCGCGGCGACCTTCGACGGTGACAGGCTGACGCTGGACTACTACGACGAAGTGGGCAACGGAGTGTTCTCCCGGTGAGCGCTCGCGCGAAGAGATACTGCCGCCGATGAGCGCAGCCCTGGTGGCGACCGGGTTGTCCGACGCCGAGGTGGCCCAGCGCGTCGCCGACGGCAAGACCAACGACGTACCCACCCGGGCGGCACGGACCACGCGGGAGATCGTCCGGGCCAACGTCTTCACCAGGATCAACGCGATCCTCGGGGTGCTCCTCGTCATCGTGCTGTCCACCGGCTCGGTGATCAACGGCGCGTTCGGCCTGCTGATCATCGCCAACAGCGCGATCGGCATCATCCAGGAGCTGCGGGCCAAGCAGACGCTCGACAGGCTCGCCATCGTCGGGCAGGCGAAACCGTTGGTGCGCAGGCAGTCCGGCGCCGTCGCGGTGCTGCCGAACCAGGTGGTGCTCGACGACGTGATCGAGCTCGGGCCGGGCGACCAGATCGTGGTCGACGGGGACGTCATCGAGGAGGCCAACCTCGAGGTGGACGAATCGCTGCTCACCGGCGAGGCGGACCCGATCGCCAAGGACGCCGGTGACCACGTCATGTCGGGCAGCTTCGTGGTGGCGGGCAGTGGGGCCTACCGGGCCACCAGGGTGGGGCGGGAAGCGTACGCGGCCAAGCTCGCCGAGGAGGCCACCAGGTTCACCCTCGTCAAGTCCGAACTGCGTAGCGGCATCAACAAGATCCTGCAGTTCATCACCTATCTGCTGGTCCCCGCCGGACTGCTGATCATCTACACCCAGCTGTTCACCACCGGTGCGGACTGGCGCGAGTCGGTGCTGCGCATGGTCGGTGCGCTGGTGCCGATGGTGCCCGAAGGGCTGGTGCTGATGACGTCGATCGCGTTCGCGGTGGGCGTGGTCCGGCTCGGCCGCCGTCAGTGTCTGGTCAACGAACTGCCCGCCATCGAGGGGCTGGCCCGTGTCGACGTGGTGTGTGCGGACAAGACCGGCACCCTCACCGAGAACGGCATGCGGGTGGCCGACACGCAGCGGCTGTCCACCGCCGACGTCGCAGAAGTGCTGGCGCAGTTGGCCGCCGACGACGCCAGGCCCAACGCCAGCATGCTCGCGATCGCCGAGGCCTACCGGATGCCGCCGGGCTGGACCGCGACCGCGACCGCGCCGTTCAAGTCGGCCACCAAGTGGAGCGGCGCGTCCTACGGCGAGCACGGCAACTGGGTGATCGGCGCACCGGACGTGCTGCTGGACCCGGCGTCGCCGGCCGCGGCGCAGGCCGAGCAGCTCGGCGCGCAGGGGCTGCGGGTCCTGTTGGTCGGCTCGTGCGATGTGCCGGTCGACGACGCGGCCGCGCCCGGCACCGTGACGCCCGTCGCGCTGGTGGTGCTCGAGCAGCGGGTGCGGCCCGACGCCCGCGACACCCTCGACTACTTCGCCTCGCAACATGTCTCGGTCAAGGTCATCTCCGGTGACAACGCGGTGTCGGTGGGCGCGGTCGCGGGATCGCTCGGACTGGCCGGCGAGACGATGGACGCGCGGCAGCTGCCCGATGAGCCCGACCGACTGGCCGACACCCTCGAGGAGTACACCACCTTCGGCCGGGTGCGGCCGGACCAGAAGCGGGCCATGGTGCACGCGTTGCAGTCGCGCGGCCACACCGTCGCGATGACCGGTGACGGCGTCAACGACGTGCTCGCGCTCAAGGACGCCGACATCGGAGTGGCGATGGGATCGGGCAGCTCGGCGTCGCGGGCGGTGGCGCAGATCGTGTTGCTGGACAACAAGTTCGCGACGCTGCCCTACGTGGTCGGCGAGGGCAGGCGGGTGATCGGCAACATCGAGCGGGTGTCGAACCTGTTCCTGACCAAGACCGTCTACTCGGTGCTGCTGGCGGTGCTCGTCGGACTGGCCGGTTTGTCGTCCGAGGTGTTCGACACCGATCCGCTGCTGTTCCCGTTCCAGCCCATCCACGTGACCATCGCGGCGTGGTTCACCATCGGCATCCCGGCGTTCGTCCTGTCGCTGGCACCCAACAGTGAACGCGCCCACAGTGGATTCGTCCGCCGCGTGATGACCGCTGCGCTGCCGTCGGGACTGGTCATCGGCGCCTGCACCTTCGTCTCCTACCTGCTCGCCTATCAAGGAAGGGCCGCCACGCCGACCGAGCAGACGCAGGCTTCGACGGCGGCGCTGATCACGCTGCTGGTGGGTGCGGTGTGGGTGCTGGCGGTGGTGGCCCGGCCCTACGAGTGGTGGCGGGTGGCGCTGGTGGCGGTCTCCGCGCTGGCCTACGTGGTGATCTTCTCGATCCCGTGGGCGCAGGAGTTGTTCCTCCTCGACCCGACGAACACGGCGATCACGGCGACGGCGCTGGGCATCGGCCTGGTCGGCGCCCTGGTCATCGAGGTGCTGTGGTGGATCCAGGGGTCGGCGCTCGGCGAGCGACGCCGGCTGTGGCGCGGCCGGTAAGCTGGCCGCATGGCTATTTTCGACAAGGTGAAGAACTGGGTGTCGAAGAACCCCGACAAGGCGAGCGGCGCGATCGACAAGGCCGCCAACCTCTTCGATCAGAAGACCAAGGGTAAGTACGCCGACAAGGTCGACAAGGCCCAGGGCGCTGCCCGCAACTACGTCAACAAGAACAACCCGCACGGCCCCGGTCCGGCCGGCCACCCGCCGGTCCCGCCGCCGCCGCCGGTGCCCCCACGCCCCTGACGCATGGCCAAACTGTCTGTCTCCGTCGATGTCCCGCTGTCGCCGGCGGACGCATGGGCGGCCGCCTCGGATCTGTCCCGCTACAAGGAGTGGCTGACCATCCACCGGGTGTGGCGGTCGAAGCTGCCCGAGACCCTGGAAAAGGGCACCCGCATCGACTCGATCGTCGAGGTCAAGGGCATGCCCAACCGGGTGAACTGGACCATCGTCCACTACCGGCCGCCGGAGGCGATGACGCTCAACGGTGACGGCAAGGGCGGGGTGAAGGTCAAGCTCATGGGCAAGGTGAAGCCCGCCGCCGACGGCGGTTCGACGGTCACCTTCGACGTGCACCTCGGTGGGCCTGCGCTGTTCGGGCCGATCGGCATGGTGGTCGCGGGCGCGCTCAGGAGTGACATCCAGGAGTCGCTGAACAGGTTCAAAGCCGTCTTCGCGCCGGCCTGAGCGGATGCGATTCGACCGCGCCATCCCGGTGCTCAGAGTGTTCGACCAGGCCAAGGCCGAGGAGTTCTACCTCGGGTATCTGGGTTTCAGCACCGACTGGGAGCACCGGTTCGGGCCCGACTTCCCGCGCTACGCCCAGATCAGCCGCTCCGAGCTGCTGCTCCACCTGTCCGAGCACCACGGCGACGGGACGCCGGGCAGCGTGGTCTTCCTGCCGATGGACGGCATCCGGGAGTTCCACGCCGAGCTGTCCGGCCGCGATTACCGATTCGCCAAGCCGGGATTGGAGAGCGCGCCGTGGGGCCTGACGGTCGACGTGACCGATCCGTTCGGCAACGAACTGCGTTTCTGCGAACAGAGTGTCAGCGGCGCATCCGGCGCCTGAGCAGCCGACCGAACTCGACGGCCGAGCGTCGCACCGACTCGACCTCCAGTGACACCAGCAGGGTGTCCACCATCGCGAAGGGCAGTGTCGTGACCACTGCGCCGCGGCCGTACTCGATGTGCCAGCTGCCGGGGTGGATGGTCAGGCCGCGGACGCGACCCTTCTCCAGGTAGGTGTGCTCACCGGCGCGCAGCGTAGCGGGCAGCAGGTCGTCGGACTCCAGGTCGAACGAGTCGATCTGGCCGGCGATCAGGAACTTGTGGATCTCCACCCGCTTGTAGCGGCCGGAGAACCCCACGGTGCCGGTGGGTGAGCCGAACAGCACGATGTACTCGTTCGGGCTGAAGTACAGGAACCGCACCTTGCCCAGCACGCCGCCCGCCCTGCTGGCCACCCAGCGCCCCCCGCCGGCGTCGATCAGGTCCGGATACTCCGCGGCGAGCAATTCCGTTGTGCGACGGATCAACTCGCCACCCGCGAGCGGTGTTCCGGTCACTTGCTTCGCCACCCGGGCAAGGACGTCAGGGTCGATCCGGTAGGCCATCGTCTGAGGTAACCACAGGCAAGCGCGCGACGCGCCGGGGTGGGGCAGGTGATTTCGGCGCGCTTTTGTTCACCCAGCGATCGTGAGCGCGCCGAAATCACGTAGGGGCGACCCTTGACGGCCCCGCGGAGTGTGACGTAGCTTACGTGGAAACGTTCACATGGAACCGTTTCCACAGCGAAGGGGCTGAGTGTTGGCGAGCAACGGCGTCACGATCCGCGACGTGGCCGCACGCGCAGGGGTGTCGCTCGGCACGGCGTCCCGGGTGCTCTCCGGCCATCCCGCGACGTCGCCGGGCGCACGCTCCCGGGTCACCGAAGCGGCCGCCGCACTCGGATACCGGCCCAACGCGCAGGCGCGCTCCCTGCGCTCGACCCGCACGCACACGATCGGCCTGCTGGTCTCCGACGTGCGCAACCCGTTCTTCGCCGACGTCGCCCACGCCGCCGAACAGGCGGCGCTCGACGCGGACTACGTCACGCTGCTGGGCAACGCGAACGAGGACGTCGACCAACAGGACCGGTATCTCGAGACGTTCCTGACCCAGCGCGTCGACGGCGTGGTGATCACCCCTCAGGGCCGCGGTTCTGGCAGCCTCGACACCCTGATCGACAGCGGGATGCCGATCGTGTTCGCCGACCGCACCGTCGAGGGCCTCGACGTGCCGAGCGTGACCACCGACAGCAGGCCCGGCCTCGACGAGGCGATCGCGCACCTCGCCGCCCGCGGGCACACCAGGATCGCGTTCATCGGCGGCCCGCAGTCGATCTCGACCGGGCGGGACCGCCACGACGCGTTCCTCGAGGCCATGCCCGCGCACGGCCTCGAGGTGGCCGGTGAACTGATCGCGTTCGGCGACTTCCGCGAAGCCAGTGGCACCGAGGCCGCCGAACGCCTGCTGGCCGTCCCGGACCGGCCGACCGCGCTGCTCGCCGCCGACAACCTGATGGCCGTCGGCGCACTCGCGGCGGTCCGCAGCCACGGCCTGACCATCGGCGCCGACATCGACCTGATTGCGTTCGACGACACCGAGTGGTTCCCCTTCCTCGACCCGCCGATGTCGGTGATCGCCCACGATCCCGGCGCGATCGGCCGGCACGCGGTGGCGCTGCTGCTCCGGGTCATCGGTGGTGACACCCCCGAGTCCGTCGTCCTGCCGACGAAGTTCGTCGACCGCACACGGGTCGCAGGGAGTCCTCATGGCTGAGCGGCGGGTGTTCGTCGTCGGCAGCCTCAACGCCGACCACCGGGTGCGGGTCACCCGCATCCCGGCGGCGGGGGAGACCGTGCTCGGCTCCACCGTCACAGTCGGGGCCGGCGGAAAGGGAGCGAACCAGGCCGTCGCCGCGGCCAGGGCGGGCGCCGCCACCCGGATCGTCGGCGTCGTCGGCGAGGACGGCGACGGTGATCTGATCCGGACGGCACTCTCGGGTGAATCCGTCGACACCCACCACGTGCACACGGTCGCAGGCACGCCGACGGGCCGCGCGCTGATCACCGTCGACGATTCGGGCGAGAACACGATCGTCGTCTCGCCCGGCGCCAACAGCACCTTGTCGAGGGATGAGGTGTCGGCCGGACTGGCCGGAATCGGGGCCGGTGACCACCTGCTGCTGCAACTGGAGACGCCGATGCCGATCGTGGCGCACGCCGCCCGCGCCGCACGCGATGCCGGCGCGATCGTGGTGGTCAACGCCGCACCGGTGCCCTCGGCCGTCGAGAACCTCCTCGACCTGGCCGACCTGCTGGTGGTCAACGAACACGAACTCGCCGACATCGCCCAGCGGATGCGCGGCGACGACGCACGCGGCGGGATCGAGGACGACATGGCCGCGGTGGTGGCGGCGTCGGGCGCCGGTGTCGTGTGCACGGCGGGCAGCGCGGGCGCCTTCGTCTGGAGCGGCGACGGGGTGGCGAATGTGCCGTCACCGACGGTCGCCGCGGTCGACTCCACCGCGGCAGGCGACACGTTCATCGGGTACCTCGCCGCCGGACTCACCGTCGACCCCGACGACCTCACCGGCGCCATCCGGTACGCGGTGCGCGCCGCGGCGGTCGCGGTCACCCGGCCCGGCGCCATCGACTCCATCCCGCACCGCGACGAACTCGAAACCACCACTGCCGCAACGAAGGAAAGCCCATGAGAATCGCACTCGGCAACGACCACGCCGGCTACCCGCTCAAGGCCCACGTGCGCGAGGTGCTCGAAGGCCTCGGTCACGAGGTCATCGACCGCGGCGCACCGAGCGAGGAACCGGTCGACTTCCCCGACGTCACGTTCGCGACGTGCGACGCGGTCAGGAGGGGCGACGCCGACCGCGCCGTGCTGGTCTGCGGAACGGGTGCGGGCGCCGTGATGGCGGCCAACAAGATCGCCGGGATCAGGTGCGCGCTCGGCCACGACGTGTACTCCGCGCACCAGAGTGTCGAACACGACGACGCCAACGCGATCGCCATGGGGGCGTGGGTGATCGGCCGCGCCACCGCGAGCGAGGTGATCGAGGCGTTCCTCGCCGCCCGCTTCGACGACGACGAGGACACCGTGCGCCGCGTCGGCAAACTGCACGACCTCGAGAAGCAGTCGGCACGCGAACTCGCCGCCGAATCCTGACATCCATCCCGCCCATCAAAGGAGATCGGCAATGACCACCGAGATCGAGACCACCCGCAGGCAGGCCGAACACGGCTCACCGGGAAAGGTGAAGACCGCCTTCGGCGCGGCCGCGGGCACGTGCGTGGAGAACTACGACTTCGTCGCGTACGGCACCGCATCGGCGCTGTACTTCGGCGACGTGTTCTTCCCGGAATCCGACCCCGTGACCGGCACCCTGCTGTCCTTCGCCACCCTCGGCGTCGGCTTCCTGATGCGGCCCATCGGCGGGTCGGTCGGCGGCTTCCTGGGCGACCGGTACGGCCGCAAGCCGGTCCTGGTGGGCGCCCTGCTGATCATGGGCGTCGCGACGGTGCTGATCGGACTGCTGCCGACCTACGCCCAGGTGGGCGTGCTGGCTCCGGTGCTGCTGGTGCTGATCCGGATGATCCAGGGGCTGGCGTTCGGCGCCGAGTGGGGCGGCGCGGTGCTGATGGCCTACGAGCACGCGCCGTGGCGGCACCGCGGCCGGTTCGCGGCCATCCCGCAGGCGGGTAACCCGCTCGGGATCGCACTGGCCAACATCGCGTTCCTGGCCAGCGCCTCCCTCGACAGCGACTGGGCGTGGCGAATCCCGTTCCTGGCCAGTGCGATCCTGATCGCCGTCGGATTGTTCGTGCGGATGCGGCTGAGCGAGTCACCGGAGTTCGTGGCCACCAAGGCCCTCGGCGAGGTCGTGCGCAACCCGTTCCTCACGGTGATCAAGGAGGACTGGCGCAACATCCTGCGCGTCATCGCGCTGCGCGTCGTCGAGTCCTGCGCCTACTACCTGACCGCGACGTACCTGCTGAGCTACATCGCCCAGCGCGACCCGGCCGACCGCACCCCGGCACTGACCGGCGTCGTGATCGCGAGCGTGATCGCCGTCGGCACAACGCTGTTCGCCGGCAATCTCACCGACCGCATCGGCCGCCGACGCGTCTACCTCGTCGGGTGTCTGCTCGCGATCGCGTTCGGTATCCCGATGTACCTGCTGGCCAACACCGGTCAGCCGTTCCTGATCGCGGTGGTGTTCATCATCGGCATCGGCCTCATCCACGCCGTGCTGACGGGGACGCAGGCCGCGTGGTTCGCCGAACTGTTCGCCACCAACAGGCGGACGTCCGGCGCGTCGATCGGCTACCAGACAGCGGCGTCCATCGCGGGCTTCGCTCCGTTCCTCGCGGTGCTGCTCGCCGATGGGCTCGGCTGGATCGGACCTGCGCTGTTCTACGTCACCGTCGGACTGGTCGGACTCGGCGGTGTGCTGGCCACCAGGGAGACCTGGGGTCCGAAGGAACGCGCAGGCGTCGACGCGTTCATCCGCGGCGAGGCGGGCGCGACCGCGCGCTAAGCCAGCGCCTCGTCGATCGGGGTGTCGCCGGAGATCAGCTCGAAGGTCCTGCTGCCACCGGTGTCGAGCGCCGCGACGAGCACCGCCGCGACGTCGGCGCGCGGGATGCTGCCGCGCCCGGTGGATTCGGCGATCTGCACCCGGCCGGTGCCCGGGTCGTCGGTCAGCATCCCCGGCCGCACGATCGTCGTGTCGAATCCCCGCTTCGCCGCAAGGTAATCATCGGCGGCGCCCTTGGCGCGCAGGTACGCGACGAACACCTCGTCGTCGGCGGCGTCCTCGGCCGCGGCGGGGTTCGCCCCCATGGCCGAGACCATCAGGTAACGGCGCACGCCCGCCGCCTCGGCGGCGTCGGCCAGCAGGATCGCGGCGTCGCGGTCGACGGTCTCCTTGCGCGCCGCACCGCTGCCGGGGCCGGCGCCCGCGGCGAACACCACCGCATCGGCGCCCCGCAGGTGGGCGGTGACCTCGTCGAGGGTGGCCTTCTCCAGATCCAGCACGATCGACTCGGCGCCGGCGGCCTCCAGGTCGGCGGCGTGATCCGGGTTGCGGATCAGCCCGGCGACAGAATCGCCGCGCTCGGACAGCAGCTTCTCCAGCAGCAGGGCGATCTTTCCGTGGCCACCGGCGACGACGATGCGCATCATGGCGGCATACCCGATCGGCCGGATCGCCGAACGTGCGGTGGGTGCGAAATTCGGGACCGATTTCCGCACTGGCCGCACGTTCGGCGACGTGTCGGGCGCTGAGCTTCACGCCAGCTGCGCGCGCAACTCCCGTTTGAGCACCTTGCCGTAGCTGTTCTTCGGCAGTTCGTCGACGAACTCGTAGCGCTTGGGCCGCTTGAACCGGGCGATCCGCTCGAGCAGGTGCGCGTCCAGTTCCGACGCGTCCGCCGTGCCCACGATGAACGCCACCACCACCTCGCCCCACTCGGGGTCGGGCGCACCGACCACGCACGCCTCGGTGACGCCGGGGTGCTCGATGAGCACCTCCTCGACCTCCCGCGGGTAGATGTTGCTGCCGCCGCTGATCACCACGTCCTTGGACCGGTCGCGCAGGGTCAGGAAGCCGCGATGGTCGAACGACCCCATGTCGCCGGTGTGCAGCCAGCCCCGCTGCAGCGTCGCCGCCGTGGCTGCCGGGTTGCGCCAGTACCCCGACATCACGACGTCGCCGCGGCAGACGATCTCGCCGATCTCGTCGACGCCCGCCGGGGTCCCGTCCTCCCGGAGCACCGCGACGCTCACCCCCGAGCGGGCGTAGCCCACCGATCCGAGCACCGCGTCGTCGGCTGGAACTCCGGCGCGAAGATGATCGCGCCGGCGCAGGCCCGTGATCGTCATCGGCGCCTCGCCCTGCCCGTAGAGCTGGGTGAAGATCGGCCCGAACGCCGCCATCGCCTTCTTCAGGCTGTCGACGTACATCGGGCCGCCGCCGTAGACCACGGTGCGCAGGTTGGCCGGCCGCGGCCGCCCGGTCTGCACCAAGCGCTGCACCATCGTCGGCGCCAGGAAGGCACTGCAGCCGGGATGGTGCTCGCAGAGATCGAGGAACTCGTCCGGCTCGAACGCCGCGGACACCGGCACCACCTGGCGGGCGCCGCGCAGCACGTACGGCGCGATGTAGAGCCCCGAGCCGTGTGACATCGGTGCGCCGTGCACGAGCGCGGATTCGTGGTCGGGGGAGTCGAAGTCGGCGAGGTGGGACACCGTCATGGCGGTCAGGTTGCGGTGCGAGAGCATTGCGCCCTTGGACCGGCCGGTGGTGCCGCTGGTGTAGAACAGCCACGCCAGCGTTTCGGGGTCGGTGTCGGTCGGGACGTCGCCTGCAGCGGTGTGCAGCCGGGCGGCGTACTCGTCGCCGGCGATCACCTCGATCGGCCGGTCGGTGGTGCCCGCCAAAGCCGCCGCGATCTTCGGCGATGCGAAAACCTGTGCGACGTCGGCGTCGTCGAGGATCTGGGTCGTCTCCAACGGGTGCAGCTTGAAGTTGATCGGCACCACGACACTCTCGGCGGCCCACGCGGCGAACATGAGTTCCACGATCTCCGGGCGGTTCTCGCTGGCGACCGCGATGCGGGCGCCGGGACCGAGTGCGCGCAGTGACGCGGCCAGTCGCAGCGCACGCTCGCGCAGTTCCGCCCAGGTCCACATCTGCTGCTCGCCGAGGTACACGGCGCCGCGGTCACCGAAGCGCGATGCGGCCTGGTCGAGCATGGTGAACAGGTTGGTCATGCGCGGACCCGCCTCAACGCGGCACCCATTCCGAGGACAACGCGAAGTCCGACAGGTACTTCGTCGAACTCCACCCACCGTCGACGACGATCGTCTGGCCGTTGATGAAACTGCCGCCCTCGGAACACAGGAACACCACCGTGGACGCCAGGTCGGCCACCGTGCCCAGCCGCGGGTACGGCGTCATCTCGGTGTTGATCTTGCGGAACCGCTCGTCTTCGAGCCGGTGCGCCACCATCGGGGTGAGCGTCACCCCGGGCGCCACCGCGTTGCACCGGATGCCCTGCGGCCCGTACTGGCAGGCGATGTGCGTGGTCAGCGAGGTCAGTCCGCCCTTCGCCGCCGAGTACGCGCCGCCGCGCAGGCCGCCGACCACGGCGAAGGTCGAGGTGACGTTGATGATCGCCGACCCGGACCGCATGTGCGGGATGACGTCGCGGGCCAGCCGGAACGGCGCCCGCAGCATCAGGCCCAGGAAGTAGTCCAGGCTCTCGTCGTCGGTTTCGTGCAACGGCTTCGGGCTGCCGACGCCGGCGTTGTTGATCAGGTAGTCGATCCGGCCCCACCGCTGCACCGCGGCGTCGACGATCCGCTTCGGTCCGTCGTCGGCGGTGAGGTCCACGGCCAGGGTGGCGACCAGGTCGGGGTCGCCGATCGCCTGTTCGAGTTCGGCCAGCCGCTCGGGGTCGCGGCCGGTGCCCAGCACCGCCGTCCCGGCCTCGGCGAGCGCTGTCGCGCAACCGAATCCGATGCCACTGCTGGCGCCCGTGACGATGGCCACCTTGCGTCCGGCGTCCTCTTGCATAGCTACCTACCTGACTTCCGCGGCGTCCAGTGCCGCGCGGATCCGATGCTTCAACACCTTGCCTGCGTCGTTCTTGGGCAGCGCATCCCAGATCGCCACCTGCTCGGGCACCTTGAACTTGGCGACGCCGCGGCCCAGCAGGAAGTCCCGCAGGCTCTCGACGTCGGGGGCGTCCTGACCGGCCGCCACGATCACCGCGCACGCCCGTTCACCGGTCCGGGCGTCGGGCAGGCCGACTACCGCCACCTCGGCGATACCGGGGTGGCCGGCGAGCAGGTCCTCGACCTCTTTGGGCGAGATGTTCTCGCCGTTGCGGATGACGATGTCCTTGGCGCGCCCGGTCACGACGAGATAATCGTCATCCACCCAGGCGCCAAGGTCACCGGTCGCGAAGTAGCCGTCGGCGTCGAAGCAACCGGCCGCATCCGCGGGATGCAGGTAGCCGACCAGCATCTGGGGCCCGCGGGCGTTGATCTCACCGGACCCCTCGGGCGCGGCGGCGTGGTCGGCGAGCCGGATGTCGGCGATGCCCGCCCGGCCGTCGGTGTCGGCCGCGTGGTCGACGTCGCGGGCGTCGGGCACCCCGACAGTGGTCACGGGCACCTCGGTCGAGCCGTACACCCGGGTCACCACCGCCCGCTCGAAACCGGCTGTGGCGCGGCGGATCAACGACGGTGACACCGAGGCGCCGCCGCAGATGAACACCTTGAGGTCGGGGAGCCGGGTGCCGGCCCTGTCGGCCGCGGCCAGCAGCCCTTCGAGGAACGGCGTCGCGCCCGCCATGTGGGTGCACCGCTGTTCCGTCATCAGTGCGACGGCGGCCGCGGGGTCCCACCGCTCCATCAGCACTGCGGTGGTGCCGAGCAGCAGCGGGGATTCGAACGCGTAGATCGAGCCGCCGATGTGGGCGATCGGGGAGGGCACCAGGAAGCGGTCACCGGGCTCCACCAGCCAGTGCTCACCGATCTGACGGATCAGCGCGTGGATCGAATTGTGGCTGTGCAGCACGCCTTTGGGGCGGCCGGTGGTGCCTGAGGTGTACATGATCATGCGCACGTCGTCGGGGTCCGGGTCCGCCAGGTCCACCGGCGGCGAGCCGAACAGTGAGGCGTACGCGGTGTGCGGGCCGGGGTCGCCGCGCAGCACCACCACCTCGGGCGGGTCGGCGATGGCGGCGGTGACCCGGGTGAGCATGGCGGCGTAGTCGTGGGTGCCGAACCGCTGCGGCACGAACATCATCCGGGTGTCCGCGTCGCCGAGGATGAACTGCAGTTCGTGGTCCCGGAGTGAGGGCAGGATCGGATTGACCACCATCCCGGCCAGCGTCGCGGCGAGGTAGACCACCGCGGCCTCGTGCCAGTTCGGCAGCGTGAACGACACCACGCTGCCCGCAGGCATCCGGGCGGCCATGGCGTGGGCCAGTTTCGACGCCTGCGTGTGCAGCGCCGCGCAGTCGATCGCGATGTCGCCGTCCACCAGCACCACCCGGTCCGGGGTGTCACGGGCGGCGGCGCGCAACGCGTCGGCGAGGGTGGTGCGCACCCACAGGCCGCGGTCGTACGCGTCGGCCGCGCGCCGCTCGTCGACGGCGACCCTCACGGCTCGACCAGGCCCTTGACCCGGCGCATCGTCATCGCGTGCCGGAACCGGGCCGACGGGTGGGTGTTCACGGTGACCTGGGCGACCTCGCCGTCGGAGGTGGTGTACGTGCGCTGCATCTCCAGCGCGGCGCTGCCCGCCGCGACGTGCAACCGGTCGGCGAGTTCCCCGGTCAGCACCACGGCGGCGATCTCCTGGTGCACCTCGACGATGCTCACTCCGAACAGGTCCTCGATCAGCGGGAAGATCGGCCCGGAGTGGCGCGCCAGCAGGCGGCCCACCGCGGCGAACGTCCGGTTGATGTAGTACTCGGTGCGGCAGATCGGCGCGGCGGTGCCGTCGGCCTGGCGGTACCCGCGGACCGCGAGCCACTGCGATCCGAGGTCCAGGCCGGTGCGCTCGGCGAGGCCGGCGTCGATGGTCACCATCGTGGTCGACTCCACGGCGAACTGCGCGCCCGCGGCGAACGCGAGCAGGTCGTTGATCGACATCACGTCCTGGGCATAGGAACTCGCCTCGGGGCGTGGCACCACCAGGGTGCCTGCGCGTGGCCGCGAGGTGACCAGGTTGTCCTCGCGCAACCGGCGCAGCGCCTCGCGCACGGTGTAGCGGCTCACCGCGAACCGTTCGCAGAGTTCGTGTTCGGTGGGCAGCTGCGAGCCCACCGGGTACACCCCGTCGACGATCTCTTTCCGCAGCGCCCGCGCCACCTGCAGGTAGCGGTGCTCGGTCGGCGCTAATGTCATGCGCGATCCGCTCCGCTTCTCGCTCGTGTCATGCGCGGCGCAACGCCAGCACGCTGCCGTCGCCGTCGGCCGCCACGAACAACGTGCCGTCGGCGCCGCCGGTGATGCCGGCGAACGGCCCCTGCGGACCCGAGAACGGCTGGATCCCCAGCAGCGGCTTGGGCGTCACGCCGGGCGGCGCACCGATCGGCAGGCCGGACGCGATGACGCTGCGCGCGCCGGTGGTGAGGTCGACGGCGATGACCTCCTTGGCGCCGGCGTCGACGACGAACAGAGAGCCGCCCTCGACGGTGATGCCCTGCGGCGTCTGCAGTCCGTCGACGACGGTCTCGGCGCCCGACCCGGTCAGCCGGACCACCCGGCCGGCGGCGGACTCGGCGACCAGCGGGGCGCCGTCGATGCCGATGGCCACCCCGGTCGGCTCGGCGAGCCCGTCGGCCAGCACCGTGCCTGCGCCCTCGCGCAGCGAGTGCACCCGTCCGGCACCCAGCTCGGCGAACACGATCGAGCCGTCGAATCCGACGGCGATGCCGTACAGCTGATCGAAACCCGTTGCCAGGTAATCGGTCTCGCCACCGGGGCGGTACCGGCCGACCTGCCCGAGGGAGGTCGTGCAGAGGAAGTCGCCGTCGGCGGTGCTGGTCAGGCCGCGCATGTATCCGGGGTAGCCGGGGGTGAACAACATCGCGACCGCTTCGAGCGACCCGTCGGGCTGCAGCGCATAGAAGTAGGTGCCGTCGGCGATGTGCAGCCTGCCGTCGGCGCCCACCGCGAGGTCGTGCGGCCAGTTCAGGCCACCGGGCAGCAGCGTGCGGGTCTCGCCGCCGCCGAGCACCTCGGCGATCTCACCGGTGAAGTTGGAGGCGAACAACCGGCCGTCGACGATGGTCAGGTTGTCGAGGCCCGGATTGAGCTGGGCGAGCACCGTCTGCGCGCCGGACCGGGGATCGATGCGCAGCACCTGGCCGGAGGCCACCTGAGTGGACACGATGAACCCGTCGGCGTCGAACTTCACCGAGTCGGGCACGCCGAGGTCGGCGGCGACGCGCTGGGGTTCACCGCCGTCGAGGTCGATCCGCCAGATCTCGTTGGCCGTCATGACGGGGAAGTACAGCAGTCCGTCGGGGCCGACCTCCATCGCGTTGGGCGATGGCAGGTTGTCCGCCAGGACGCGGGGTTCGCCGCCGGCGAGGTCGAGTTCGAGTAGCCGTCCGCCGTCGCGGCACTCGTTGACGAAGAGCCTGCCCCGGTGGGTGGTGATGCCGTTGGCGGCGGGCACGTCGTCGCGCAGCACCCGGGACCGGCCCGCGGTGTCGCGCACGCTCACCCGGCCGTCCATGTACTCCGTGGCGTACAGGTTGCCGTCGGCGTCGAAGGCCAGGTCGTCGGGCGCGACGATGTCGCTGCCCTTCGCGCTGATCGTCTCCATCGCTCCGGTCGCGAGGTCCAGGGCGCTGATCTGGCTGCCGGTCACCTGCGCGATGTACATCCGCCCGTCCGGGCCGGTGCGCAGGCCGTTGGCGCCGAACAGCCGGCTGGGCGGGGTGAGGCGCGTCAGCCGCCAGCCGTCGGTGACGGTCGGATTCGCGGCGGTGTACCTGGCGGAGGGCGTCGGCGCCGCAGTGGATGGCGGAGTCATGGACCCGGACGTTAGCAAGCGGGCTTAGTCCAGACAATAGCGAGCATGGAAGGACCGGGGTCCCTTGACGGCCGGATAACCCCTGCGGAATAGTGTTCTGCAATATGCAGAGCACCATTGTTTGTCCGGACAAATAGGCGTCGGGCATGGATGACCTCCTCAACCTCGACGGCCGCATCGTGGTCGTGTCGGGGGCCGGTGGCGGCGGTATCGGCACCACCGTCACCGAGCTGGCCGCCGCGGCGGGTGCCACGGTCGTCGCCGTCAGCCGCAGGCAGGACAACCTCGACCAGCACGTCGGCCCGCTCGCCGACAAGGGCCTGCCGGTGGTCACCGTGGCGGCCGACGCATCGACCGACGAGGGCATCGCCGCGGTGCTCGACGCGGTGCGCAGCACGGCGGGGCGCACCGGTGCCCGGCTGCACGGTCTGGTGAACATCGCCGGCGGGGCGGCGCCGTCGACCTGGATGCCCTCGACCCGCGTCACCCGTGACGACTGGCGGGCGTTGTTCGCCGCGAACCTCGAGACGGCGTTCTTCATGAGCCAGGCGGTCGCGGTCGAACTGAGGTCGGAAGGCAACCCGGGCTCGATCGTGTCGGTGTCGTCGATCAGCGGGATGAACACCGCGCCGTTCCACATCGCCTACGGCACCGCCAAGGCGGCGGTGGTGGCGATGACGAGGACGATGGCCGTCGAACTCGCGCTCGACGGCATCCGCGTGAACGCCGTCGCCCCCGGCGTCACCGAGACTGCGGCGTCGGCTACCTACGTCGACGCTGACCCCGAGCGTGACCGCCAGGCCATCGCGATGGGCCGTCGCGGCACACCGCGCGAGCAGGCCGGCGCCATCCTGTTCCTGCTCTCCGACCTGTCCGGCTACGTCACCGGCCAGACGCTGCTGGTCGACGGCGGCCTGGACCTCAAGTGGAGCCACCTCGCCGCGGACAACACCTCACTGTTCCTGAAAGACGAATCCTTCCGCAGCACCATCAGCCGGCTATGAAGGGGATGTAGATGACCGACATGAAGGCCGACACGGAGAAGACCGTCCCGCAACCGGCTCCGGCCGAGGAACTCTCGGAGCCGATGACCATCCCGGTCGAGGCCTACATCTCCGAGGAGTACGCCCGCGCCGAACGGGACAGACTGTGGCGCAAGGTCTGGCAGCAGGTCGGCCGGGTCGAGGAGATCCCCGAGGTGGGCAGCTACCTCACCTACGACATCCTCGACGACTCGATCATCGTGGTCCGCACCGGTGACAACGAATTCGCGGCGCACCACAACGTCTGCATGCACCGCGGCCGCAAGCTCGTCGACCGGCCCGAAGGCGCGAAGAACGCAGTGGGCCGGGCGCGCAAGTCGTTCGTCTGCGGATTCCACGGCTGGACATACGGATTGGACGGCACCTGCACCCACATCAGGGAACAGGACGACTGGAAGGGCGCGCTGAACCCGCGCAACACCCACCTGGCGCCGGTGCAGGTCGACACCTGGGGCGGTTGGCTGTTCGTCAACATGGACCCCGATTGCGAACCGCTGGCCGACTACCTGTTCCCGGCGGCGAAGATCCTCGACCCGTTCGGCCTGGAGAACATGCGCTACAAGTGGCGCAAATGGCTGTACTTCGACTGCAACTGGAAAGTCGCGATGGAGGCTTTCAACGAGACCTACCACGTGTTCACCACGCACCCGGAGTTCAACAAGTTCGGCGAGTTCAAGGGTTGGGCCAAGGCACAGGGCCGGCACAGCAACATCGGCTACGACGCGCCGAAAGGTATGGACGAGACCAAGTCCAAGATCCGGCTCGGCACCGGCGACGACCCGCGCGTGTCCACTGCCGAGATGCAGATGTACACCTGGGAACAGACCAACGCGACCACCACCGAGACACTGGTCAACGCCGCCAAGCGGCTGGTCGACGAACTCCCCGAGGGCACTCCTGCCGACAAGGTGCTCCAGCACTGGCTGGCCTCCGCGCGCCGGGACGACGAGGCGCGCGGCGTCATCTGGCCGGTGATCCCGCCCGACATCCTCGGCCAGAGCGGCACCGCATGGCAGCTGTTTCCGAACTTCCAGATCGGCCAGGGCCTCACCAGCGCACTGTGCTACAGCGCCCGACCTGATCCCAGCTACGACCCCGACAAGTGCATCTTCGAGGTCGCCGTCTTCGAGCTGTACCCGAAGGGCGAAGAGCCGCAGACCGACTGGGTCTACACGCCGGTGGGCGACCCGAACTGGCTGTCGGTCCTGCCTCAGGACTTCTCGAACATGGCCGCGGTGCAGCAGGGCATGAAGTCGGCCGGTTTCCCCGGCACGAAGCCCAACCCGTACCGCGAGCGCAGCACGGTCAACCTGCACCACCAACTGTCGCAGTACATGGGCACCGGCGAACCCCGCGAAATCGAGTGATCTCGGCGCGCTTTCGATCGCTCACCGAACGAGATCACGCCGAAATCACGGAAGAAGGAGAGACATGACGACCGCCGAGCAGGCCTGCGGACCCACCGACGTCCCGACCGACATCGACATCCCCGCGATACGGGAGAGGTACGCCGCCGAGCGGGCCAAGCGGCTGCGGCCCGAGGGCGCCGATCAGTACCTGGAACTCGAAGGCGACTACGCCGGGTTCTACGAGGTCGACCCGTACACCACCGTGACCGAGCGGGACGCGATCACCGAGGATGTCGACGTCGTCGTCCTGGGTGGCGGGATCGCCGGACTGTTGGCAGGGGCGTATCTGAAGAAGGCCGGCGTCGACGGCATCCGGGTCATCGAGATGGCAGGCGACTTCGGTGGCGTCTGGTACTGGAACCGCTTTCCCGGCATCCAGTGCGACAACGACGCGTACTGCTACGTCCCGCTGCTCGAAGAACTCGATTTCATGCCGTCGAAGAAGTTCGCCGACGGAGCCGAGATCTTCCAGCACTGCCGCAACATCGGAAAGCACTTCGGGCTGTACGACGGGGCGCTGTTCTCCACCCAGGTGCGCGAGCTGAGCTGGGACGAAGAATCGCAGCGTTGGCAGATCAGCACCGACCGTGGTGACGACATCCGCGCCCGGTTCGTGGTCATGGCCCAGGGCTCCTACAACCGCCCGAAGTTCCCCGGCATCCCCGGCATCAAGGACTTCGCGGGACACGTGTTCCACTCCGCCCGCTGGGATTACGACTACACCGGCGGGAACGCCGACGGCGGGTTGGACAAGCTGGCGGACAAGCGTGTCGCGCTCGTCGGCACCGGGGCGACCGGCATCCAGCTGGTGCCGCACCTCAGTCGCGATGCGCAGGAGCTGTTCGTCTTCCAACGCACGCCGTCCTCGGTCGACGAGCGTTCCAACCCGTCCACCGATCCCGCTTGGGCCGCCTCCCTCGAACCGGGGTGGCAGGAAGCGCGCAAGCGCAACTTCCACAACTGGTCGCCGTTCGTCGGTGTGGTGTTCGGCGAACCCGATTTGATCTGCGACTTCTGGACCGAGCTCGGGCGCAACCTGACCGCCCGGATCGCCGGCCTGGACGACCCCGCCTCGGTCACCATCGAGCAGATCATGGCGTTCCGGGAGGAGGAGGACTACAAGATCATGGAGCGGTTGCGTCGACGCGTCGATGCGATCGTCGAAGATCCCGCCACCGCCGAGTCGCTCAAGCCGTACTACCGCTTCATGTGCAAGCGGCCGTCTTCCAGTGAGCACTACCTCTCCTCGTTCAACCGTCCGAACGTGACGCTCGTCGACGTGTCGGAGTCCAAGGGCGTGGAGAAGCTGACCGAGAAGGGGATCGTCGCCAACGGTGTCGAGTACGAGGTGGACTGCGTGATCTTCGCGAGTGGCTTCGAGATCTCCACCGAGATCAGTCGCCGGTTCGCGATCGACAGCATCGTGGGCCGCGACGGGCTGTCGCTGTTCGACTACTGGCAGAACGACTACAAGACGCTGCACGGCATGACCAGCCGCGGCTTCCCGAATCAGTTCTTCATGGGCTTCATCCAGGGCGGCGTGTCGGCGAACACCACGGCGATGTTCGAACAGCAGGCCCAGCACATCGCCTACATCATCGCCGAGGCGCAGAACAGAGGTGCCACCCGAGTCGAGCCCACCCAGGAGGCGCAGGACAGCTGGGTGCAGACGGTCCGCGAGTTGTCGATCGACAACTCCGCGTTCGAATTGTCCTGCACGCCCGGCTACTACAACAACGAGGGGCGAGGCGGCGCGGAACGCAACGGGTCGTTCCTCGGTGACTTCTACTCGCCCGGGTTCTACGCGTTCGACGAACTGATCGCGGAGTGGCGCGGCAAGGGTGATCTCGACGGTCTGGAGCTGAGCACATGACCGCTGCGACAACTGGGGCGAGCGCAGCGACGGGAGATGAAGCCGCTCTCGACGCCCGGGAGATCAACCCGCGTATCGGGACCGAGATCCGCGCCGACAAGGTGACACTGCTCTCCGGCGACCACGCCGCCACGCTGCGCGACCTGCTCGAACAGCGCGGCGTGCTGGTGTTCCCGCAGATCGGCTTCACCGACGACGAACAGGTGGCGTTCACCGAGACGCTCGGCACGCTGGCCACCGAGCGCAAGGGCGAGAAGCTCTACAACGTCACGCTCGACAAGACCGTCAACAAGCAGGCCGACTACCTGAAGGGGTCGCTGTACTGGCACCTCGACGGCACGATGAACGAGGTGCCGATCCTGGCCTCGCTGCTGTCGAGCAAGGCGCTCGGCAACGAGGGCGAGGGTGACACCGAGTTCTGCAACACCTACGCCGCCTACGACGACCTGTCCGACGAGGACAAGGCGGCGTTCGAGGAACTGCGGGTGGTCCACTCGACCTGGACGACGCTGCTCTACTACGAGCCCGAGCCGTCGCTGGAGATGCTGCAGCAGATGATGTCGATCGGCGAGCGGGAGCTGCCGCTGGTGTGGCGGCACCGCTCGGGCCGCAAGTCGCTGGTGCTGGGCTGCACGGCCGGCCACGTCGTCGGCATGGACCGCGGCAAGAGCATCGAACTGCTTGTCCGACTGCGGGAGTGGGCCACCCAGCCGCAGTTCGTCTACCGGCACACGTGGTCGGTCGGCGACCTGGTGATCTGGGACAACACCGGCACCATGCACCGCGCGACGCCGTACGACCCGGCGTCGGGGCGGCTGCTGCAGCGCACCAAGCTGGCCGGTGAGGAGTCGTTCGCCTGACATGGGTGACCTGAGATTCGACGGCCGGGTGGCGGTCGTCACCGGCGGGGGCCGCGGCCTCGGGCGGGCCTACGCGCTGCTGCTGGCCTCCCGCGGGGCGAAGGTCGTGGTCAACGACCTGGGCGGCAGCCTCACCGGTGAGGGTGGTGACGCCGGCCCCGCCCACGACGTGGTGCGCGAGATCGTCGCCGCAGGCGGACAGGCCGTCGCCAATGCCGATTCGGTCACCACCCCCGAGGGCGGGCGGGCCATCGTCGGTGCCGCGCTCGACGCGTTCGGCCGCCTCGACGTGGTCGTGCACAACGCGGGCAATGTGCGGCGCGGCTCGCTGCGCGACATCAGCTACGCCGACTTCGAGGCCGTAGTCGACGTGCACCTGCGCGGCGCGTTCCACGTTGTCCGCGAGGCGTTTCCGGTGATGTGCGACGCCGGTTACGGGCGCATCGTGCTCACCTCCTCGATCGGCGGGCTCTACGGCAACCACGACGTGGTCAACTACGCGGTCGCCAAGGCGGGCGTGATCGGGCTGTCGAACGTCGCGGCGATCGAGGGCGCGGCGCACGGCGTGACGAGCAATGTGATCGTGCCCGCCGCCGTCACCCGGATGGCCGAGGGCATCGACACGTCGGCCTACCCGCCGATGGGACCCGAACTGGTGGCGCCCGCGGTGGGCTGGCTGGCACACGAAAGCTGTTCTGTCACCGGCGAGATCTACATGGCGCTGGCCGGCCGGATCGCCCGCGCCGCGATTGCCGAGAGCCCGGGGGTGTACCGGCCGTCGTGGTCGGTCGAGGACGTCGAGGCTCAGCTCGACGGGATCCGCGACCTCTCGCAGCCGGTGGTGTTCCCGCCGGTGCCCGACGGGCACACCGACCACATCCGGTACAGCTTCGCGATGGCTGTCCAGCAGCAGCAGGGAGCCGTCCATGGTTAGCTCCGCCGGCCCGCTCGCCGGGATCCGGGTCGTCGACCTCACCGCAGTGGTGATGGGGCCGTACTGCACGCAGATCATGGCCGACATGGGCGCCGAGGTCATCAAGGTCGAGCCGCCCGAGGGCGACATCACCCGCTACGTCGCACCCGGTCCGTCGCCGGGGATGAACGGCGTGTTCGTCAACGTCAACCGCGGGAAGCGCAGCATCGTCCTCGATCTGCGGTCCGACCACGGGAGGGCGGCACTGCGCGCACTCATCGAGACGGCCGACGTGTTCGTCCACTCGATGCGGGCGAAGGCGATCGCCAAGCTCGGATTCGACTACGAGTCGGTCGCGGCCATCAACCCGCGGATCGTCTACACCAACTGCTACGGATACAGCCGGCGCGGCCCGGACGCCGATCGGCCCGCCTACGACGACACCATCCAGGCCGAGTGCGGTCTGCCCGCGGTGCAGAAGCAACTCACCGGCGACGCCACCTACGTCGCGACGATCATGGCCGACAAGGTCACCGGCCTCACCGCGCTGTACGCGATCATGATGGCGCTGTTCCACCGCGAACGCAGCGGCGAAGGACAGGAACTCGAGGTCAGCATGTTCGAGACCATGGCGTCGTTCATGCTCGTCGAGCACGCCAACGGTGCCATGTTCGACCCGCCGCTCGGACCGGCCGTATATCCGCGGACGGTCGCGCCGAACCGGCGTCCGTACGAGACGAAGGACGGCCACATCGCCGCGCTGATCTACAACGACAAGCACTGGCGGGCATTCACCGACGCGGTGCGACCGTCGTGGAACTCCGACGAATACGCCACGCTGCAGATGCGGGCCAAACAGATCGACGTCGTGTACGGGCTGGTGGCCCAGACGATGCGGGAGCGCACCACCGCCGAGTGGCTCGCGCTGTTCGCGGAACTGGAGATCCCCGCCACGCCGATCAACACCCTCGACTCGCTGTTCGATTCGCCGCAGCTCAACGCCGCCGGGATGTTCGAGACCATCGACACCCCGCACGGCAAGGTGCGCTTTCCCGGTGTGCCCACGTGGTTTTCGCGCACGCCCGGCCACGTCCGGGGCTACGCTCCCGAACTGGGCGCCGACACCGCCGACATCCTCGCCGAACTGGGCCTGTCCAGCGACGCCGAGACGACGGTTGTTGACGGAAACAGCCCGGATTCGGTCAACAACCGTAGTGTCGGCGCCACCGAAGCCGCGGCGGAGCTGGCATGAGCATGGACTTCGAGATGGGGCAGCGCGCTGCGCAGTTGCGCACCGATCTGCGGGAACTGGTGCACGACAACGTGCCCGAGCATTACCTCGGCGCGTTCACCGACGATCCGGCCGACCTCGAGACGGCGCAGCGGTTCTGCCGCCTGCTCGCCGAGCGGGATCTGCTGTGCCTGTCGTGGCCCGAGGAGTTCGGCGGCGGCGGGGCGTCGGTGTGGGAGCAGACGGTGGTGCGCGAGGAGATGTGGGCGCACCACGAACCGCGCGGCGCCCAGTACATGGGCGTGAACTGGGTGGGGCCGATCATCATGCGGCACGGCACCGACGAGCAGCAGCGCAGGCATCTTCCGCCGATCGCGCGTGGCGAGGTGATCTGGTGTCAGGGCTTCTCCGAACCCGAGGCGGGTTCCGACCTGGCGTCGTTGCGCACCACCGCCCGCCCCGACGGAGACGGCTGGCTCGTGAGCGGCCAGAAGATCTGGACGTCGTACGCCACCATGGCGCAGTGGTGCTTCCTACTGGCGCGGACGTCGAAGGTGGGAACGGAAGCCACCCCGAAGAAACAGAACGGCTTGACGATCTTCCTGGTGCCGATGGACGATCCGGCGATCCAGGTGCGGCCGATCCGCTGCATGATGGGCCCGCACCACCTCAACGAGGTGTTCTTCGACGACCTGCGGGTGACCGAGGCCGACGTGCTGGGCACCGTCGACGCCGGCTGGTCGGTGGTGCAGGACGTGATGGCGTTCGAACGCGTCGGCATCGCCCGCTACGCCCGCTGCGAACGGCTGCTCGCCGCGGCGCCCGCCGTGCTCGGGCCCCGCTGGGACAGGGTGCCGGAGGAGTTGCGCGGCAGATGGATCCGCATGCTCACGCACTGCCGCCGGGCCCGCCTGCTGGCCTACCGGGTGGTGTCGCTGCAGAGCAGCGGGCGCATCACACCCGGCGACGCCGCCGCGTACCGCATCGCCGTCACCAAGCTCGACCAGGACAGCGCGGAGGTGCTGATGGACATCGCCGCCGAGGTGCGCCACGACGACCCGAACGCCGGGTGGTTCCTCGGCGAGGTCGAGGACCACTGGCGTTACTCCCAGGCGTCGACCGTCTCGTCGGGAAGCATCGAGATGCAGCGCATCCTGCTGTCGCGAGCGCTGCTGGCGGCAGCGCGATGATCCTCGATCTGGGCGACGACGCAAGCGAATTCGGCAGGCAGGCACTGCGCGCGTTCGAGGCGGCCGGTGGCGATGAACTGGTGCAGCAGGCCGAAGCCAAACCCGCAGAACGCGAATCACTGGTCGGCCCCGCGCTGGCGGGCCTTGGCGCGTGGGACCTCGACGTGCGCGGTGACGCCGACGAGCTCGAGGCCGCCG
>NZ_JAUMSQ010000006.1:0-18444 GCF_030519285.1 Mycolicibacterium arseniciresistens | reverse complement strand
CTTCCACCTGCCTATTGACAAAACCCGACTACATATCAGTCCTGGACGGCCTTGGCCAGCGTGACCAGCCGGGTCAGCGCAGTGTTGTCGTGCAGCGACCGGGCGGCTTCGCGGACGACGCGGACGATCACCCAGGCGCGGGCGCGGTCCTCGTCGATTCCGGCGGTGTCGATCAGGGTGTAGAAGCGGCGCTGCACGCCGAAGCGGGGGTTACCGGTCAGCTCGTCCCAGCGGTGCCAGAGCATCGGCGCGATCTCGTAGGCCGGATCGCCGTTGACCGGGTCGGGTGAGATGGCGAGCCAGGGTTCCCGGTCGGCGGCGAGGACGTTGCCGTAGTGGAGATTGCCGTGCAGAACGTGATCGGCGGGCTGGGTGGAGAGGTCGCGGCACAGCGTGGTGGCCTGCTCGACCAGCCGGTGCGGAATCGGCGCGCTGCGGGGGAGGGCGGCGAATTCGCCGGCCCAGTCGACGAGAAGGTCTGTGAGCGAGCCCAATTGGGGCATCGCGGCTACGTGGAGGCGACGGTAGAGGTGGGCGACGGCCTCGCAGGCGGCGGTGTCGTCGAGGCCGTCGAGGGACTGCGGGTGTAACCGTTCGAGCAGGACGGCGCGACGGTGCGGATCGGCGCGGAGCAGCCGGGCTGCGCCGTCACCGTTCCAGCGGCGGAGTACCAGGTGGTTGTGCGCGGAGCCGCCGATCTTGAGGACGGCGGGGCCGCCGGACGCGCGGACGGGCAGGACGGTGGTGTCGGGCGTGCGGATGGCGTCGCCGTCGGGGCGCAGGCTCCATTCGTCGACGAGGTCGTCGAGGTCGGTCACGTCAACAGGATGGCATCGGCAAAAGTGATATCGACTGTCAGATGTTAGCTGTGGCCGCGTGGCGGGTACAGTTTCCGCATGCCGCTTGGGGACGGTGCGAAGATTGCGGGCTACCTGTCGGGGGACCGCGAATTCGCCGAGCGATCCGTGTCGATGGACTCCGTCGACGGCACCGATTGCGGCCGACTGCTGCAGGAGCGCTATCCGGACGGGCTGCCGGCGTCGGAAACGCTCGCGATTCTCCGCTCGGTCGCCGACGCGCTCGACTCCGCCCACGCCCGTGGGCTCTTCCACTGCGACATCACGCCTGCCAACATCCTGCTGACCGACACCGACGACGATGGACTTCGCATCCTGCTGAGCGACTTCGGCGCTCCGCCGTCCGCCGGGGACGACAGCGAAGCCCAGGCGCGACTCGGTGCGGTGACGTACGCGGCGCCCGAGCAGCTGACGAGCCGAGACGTCGACGGCAGGACCGATCAGTACGCGCTCGCGGTGACGGCCTACCACCTGCTGACCGGCGCGCCGCCGTTCCGGCACGAGCAGCCGGCGGTCGTCATCGGCCTGCACCTCAACGCGAAGCCGCCGCGGCTCGCCGACAGCCGACCGGAGTTGGCTGCGTTCGACGCGGCGCTGGCCCGAGCGCTGTCGAAGGACCCCGAGCAGCGGTTCGCCACGTGTGCGGAATTCGTGCTCGCACTCGAACAAGCGGCGGACGAGGTGTCACCGGGCGGGGATTAGGCGTGGAAGTGGCAGCGAGCGTGAGGGGTGCTCGCTGTCCTTCCGCGTGGACTGCAACACGACCTAGCCTGGCGGGGTGCTGACCGAACTCGTCGACCTGCCGGGTGGCTCGTTCCG
Organism: Mycolicibacterium arseniciresistens; assembly: GCF_030519285.1. Lineage (NCBI taxonomy): Bacteria > Bacillati > Actinomycetota > Actinomycetes > Mycobacteriales > Mycobacteriaceae > Mycobacterium > Mycolicibacterium arseniciresistens. The sequence goes on along the minus strand of NZ_JAUMSQ010000006.1, from coordinate 16,768 downwards.
CATGGGGTCCGTCGACTTCTATCCGGAAGAGGCCCCGGTTCACACGGTGTCGGTGGCGCCGTTCGCGATCGAGCGCCACCCCGTCACCAACGCCCAGTTCGCGGACTTCGTCGCCGACACCGGCTACGTCACCGTGGCCGAACGACCGCTGGACCCGGCCGACTTCCCCGGCGTCCCGCCGGCCGACCTCGTCCCCGGCGCGCTGGTGTTCCGGCCCACGAGCGGGCCGGTCGATCTGCGTGACTGGCGGCAGTGGTGGACATGGGAGCCCGGCGCCTGCTGGCGGCACCCGTTCGGAGCCGATTCCTCGATCGAGGACCGCCTCGACCACCCGGTGGTGCAGGTCGCCTACCCCGACGCCGCGGCCTACGCGGCGTGGGCAGGACGCACGCTGCCCACCGAGGCGCAGTGGGAGTACGCGGCCCGAGCCGGCGCAACGACCGCCTACGCCTGGGGCGACGACGTCCAGCCCGACGGCCGGCTGATGGCCAACACCTGGCAGGGCAGGTTCCCGTACCGCAACAGCGGAGCCCTCGGCTGGGCGGGCACCTCGCCGGTCGCCACCTTCCCGCCGAACGGCTTCGGCCTGGTCGACATGATCGGCAACGTCTGGGAGTGGACCACCACGCCGTACACCCGCCAGCACCGCACCGACCAGCCCGCCGAAGGCTGCTGCCCGCCGCCGCCCCCGTCGGGGGACCCGACGATCAACCAGGCGCTCAAGGGCGGCTCGCACCTGTGCGCGCCCGAGTACTGCCACCGCTACCGCCCTGCAGCGCGGTCGTCGCAATCCCAGGACAGCGCCACCACCCACATCGGTTTCCGCTGCATCGCTTGAGGGGGGCGACTTGGTCGCGCGCCTGAGGGTTGTTGTGATTCAGCCGAGTTCGGCGAGCCGCGGCACCGCGGGCGCCATCCCGTCGATCCACGCCGCCGGAGTCCCGGTGGTCGGCGTGACGATGGCCGCGTGAACGCCGAGCTTCGCGTATTCGGCCATGCTGCGGACGAATTCGTCGCGGGTGTCGGGCTCGGGTCGCGGATTGTTCGGCAGGATCGTCACGCGGATGTCGCCGAAGTCGCGACCGACGTCGTCGCAGTGCCGGCGCAACACGTCGATCTTGTGGGCGACGTCGTCGGGCGAGGTGGCGAACAGGTTGCAGGCGTCGCCGTACTTCGCGACGAGCCGCAGCGTCTTGCGTTCCCCGCTTCCGCCGATCAGCACCCTGGGCCGGTTGATCGGCTGCGGCGAACACAGCGTCTCCGCCAGCTGGTAGTGCTTGCCCTCGTAGGGACCGTTGTTCTGCGGGTCCCACATCTGCGCGCTGATCTGCAGCGCCTCCTCGAGGCGCTCGAACCGCTCGGCCAGCGCCGGGTAGGGCACGCCGAGGCCGAGGTGTTCACGCTCGAACCACGCGGCGCCGATGCCGAGCCAGGCGCGGCCACCGGACAGCACGTCGACCGTGGTGACGATCTTGGCCAGCAGGCCGGGGTGCCGGTAGGTCACGCCGGTGACAAGCAACCCGAGATCGATTCTCGAGGTGTGCGCGGCGAGGAAGCCCAGCGTGGTGTAGCCCTCGAGCATGTTCGACTCCGCGGGCAGGCCGGTGGGCTCGATCTGGAAGAAGTGGTCCATGAACGACAGCCAGGTGGCGCCGGACGCTTCCGCGGCCTCACCGACGCGGGCCAGCTCGTCGGCGATCGCGGTCGTCCCGCCCTCGATGTCGAAAACGGGCACGTGAAATCCGAGTTCCATGCACCTGTCCAAGTCGACCGTCCGCGACCCGCATTCCCGGCGATCAGGGTGTTGGCGCGATCCCGCTGGAAGTGGAATTACTGCCAGTGGGCTCGCTCCTGCACGACCCGATCTACCGGCACCCGCGCGCCGCTGTCGGGTGAGCTGTAACGTGGGGAGCAGGCCGTTCTCGTCCCTGCGCTGCCGTCCCGGCAAGCGTGGCACTAATAGAGACGATCAGCCTGCGATTCGAATCTCGCTCGCTTCGGCCCGACGTACGGACGCAACGTCCGCTTTCGAAGGATTGATACATGGATTCCTCCAACCTGTTTTCGCACCCTGACCGGCATGAAGTCACGCATACCCTGACGCCGGAACCGGTGAAGTCACCCGCATTCTCCGACGGCGACTCGCCGACGCCCGATTCGCAATCCTCGTGAACGGCCTGAGCGGGTCGCGCCGGTTGGCCCGGCCCGTCAGGCTCGCGCTGGCCAGCCGGTCCGGCGGCCACATCGACGGGGCTTGGTGGCCGCACACGGGGTCGGTCGCCCACGAACTGCCGGGGCTGATCGAGTGCCTGCACAAGCCACTCGGTGAGATCCTCGACATCGCCATCAACTGGTCGGTCTCCGAGGGTCCGCTCGACCTCGACACCATCGTCAACGGCACCCGATCGGTGGAATCGGCGAAGTTCAGGCGCCCCCGCCTGATGGTCGTCGACGGCCGCGACGGCTGCCTGAAACTCCTCGTGATCCCGCACATGACGTCGCCGGCGCTGGGTTCCATCGTGATGCGCTGCGCTGCGGCGAAACCCGTCCGTGAAGAGGAGCGGGGTGGCAAGCAGGCCGAGACCGCCGAGCTGGTGATGCAGACCGCCGAGGTCGAGAGCGCGAAGTGGACGGCGCTCATGCGCGACGAGAAGGCGGCAGCGAAAAAGTCTGTGCACAAGGCGAAGACCGCGGTTTAGTCCTCCAACGCCCGGCCGACGATCAGCGGGTCGGGCTCGCCGACCACGTCGGCGTCTTTGTCGTCGTAGTCGAACTTCGACAGCAGGAATCGCATCGCGTTGAGGCGGCCGCGCTTCTTGTCGTTGCTCTTGACGACGATCCACGGCGCGTAATCGGTGTCGGTGGCGACGAACATCTGCTCCTTGGCGCGGGTGTAGTCGTCCCAGCGCTTCACCGACTCCAGGTCCATGTCGGAGAACTTCCAGTGCCGCAACGGGTCCACGAGCCGGATCGCGAACCGGGTGCGCTGCTCGAGCGGTGACACCGAGAACCAGAACTTGGTCAGGTGGATGCCCTCGTTGACGATCATCTGCTCGAACAGCGGTGCCTGGCGCATGAATTCGCCCTGCTGCGCCTTGGTGGCGAAGCCCATCACCTTCTCGACGCCTGCGCGGTTGTACCAGGACCGGTCGAACAGCACCATCTCACCGGCGGTGGGGAAGTGCCGGACGTAGCGCTGGAAGTACCACTGCGTCTTCTCCTCCTCGGTGGGCTTCTCGAGTGCGACGGTGCGGGCGCCGCGCGGGTTGAGGTGCTCCATGAAGCGCTGGATGGTGCCGCCCTTGCCCGCGGCGTCGCGGCCCTCGAAGACGATGACGTGCCGGGCACCCGTGCGCTTGCTCCACTTCTGCAGCTTCAGCAGCTCGATCTGCAGTTTGCGCTTGCACTGCTCGTACTCGCGGCGGGGCATGCGCTCGTCGTAGGGGTAGTGCTCGCGCCAGGTCTCGATGGGGTTGCCGTCGCGGTCGAGCAGGACGGGGTCGTCGTCGTCCTCGTCGTCGACGGTGTAGCCGTGGTCGGTGGTCGACAGGGCTTCAAGATCGATTTCCGTCTCGCTCATGGCTTCCACATCTAGCAGATCGTCGCGCCCACCTCTTATGTTCAGGGCGTAACGTCGCGGATATCGGGCAGCTCGGTTGCGAGCGAACATGCCTGACTGAAAAGGACAATCTCATGGCGTCGCCGACAACATTCAAAAGTCCCTACGACGTACGTGTCGAGCTCGTGAAGGACACGATCACCGCTCACTCGAAGCTCAAAGACGACGTCGCCGGCGAACTCGCCGTGCACGTGTTGCACGCGCTGAGTTCGATTCCCGAGCGCGTTCGCTGACGCTCTGCGGTGTGAGCCGGAGGTTCAGATCATGACCGTCAGAGTGACATTGCCCGACGGGGCAACCGACAAGTACATGCGGTTCGGCGACGCCTATGAAGAGCGCGCCGACGGCGCACTGGACGTGTCACGCGGCGGCGCAGAGCCGTTCAGATACGCCGCGGGTGAGTGGACCGGTGTCGAGGGTGATCAGCGGACACGCAGAGTGCGCCGCTTCTGGCCCTTCTAGGCCGGTCGCCACCAAGTCGACGGAGGTGTCGCGGTCCATGGCCGCGGCGGGTCGCGCGTCATCGGTGCGAGGGGTGCGCGTGATGTGGACCGGCGGGGGCCGACCCGTCGGTCCATTTCCGGTATATGCTCGAAATTAGTTCGAGTACAACACTTTTGATCGGCAGACTGTCCGCGATCGGGGACGTTCAGGCGTATGATGGGCCACACCGGCGGTACCTCGCGCGCGACCATCTGAGATTGTGTCGTCGCCGGTTCACACGACTGGCCATTGCGGCCCAGACGGGATCATTTCCCATGGCAGTACAAGAAGACATCCGCGCGGCGTCCGGTGCGGAAGCCGAGCGGCCAAGGCTGCGGTTGAAGGACTCGGCGCTCGCCACCGGATATGTGGACGGCGCCTGGTGGCCGCACAGCGGAGACCTGACAGTCGAGATACCTGAGTTGCTCGAGGGCCTTTCGGCGCACGTGCATCCGATCGCCCGGGTGACATACGGGCTCGCCGAGTGGGCGCCCGTCCCGGCCAAGCTCATCACTGCCGGCGGGGTGGTCCGCATGGACGGCTACGGCCGCCAGCCATCGAACACCATCGGTGTCTCCGACGGTCGCGGCCACGAGGTCATCCTGTTGGTGGTGCCCGCCAAGACCGACCCCGACCGCGCACACGCCATCGTGATGGCCGCGTCAGGGGCGGGTGACGCGTCGAGCACCCAGCATCTGCTCGCCACGGATGGCAAGGCGTTTTGAGCCCGCACCCCAACGCGATCGCGGGCCGTCGATGAATCTTCGACTCGGTCCGGCCGACGCGATGGCGTTGCACACCCAGACCCCGACCACACCGGCGCACACGGTGTCGCTGGTGATCCTCGCGGGTGCGAACGGGCTCAGCCACGACGTGTTGTGCCGTCAGCTCGCGGCCGCGGTGCCGCGGCTCGCGCGCTTCCGAAGTCGACTCGTGGACAAGCCTTTCGGGATGGGTCAGCCGGTGTGGGCGGAGATCGAGCACTTCGACGCCGCACGGCACATCCACCGCGCCACAGTGCCTGCCCCCGGCGGCGTTCAGGAACTCGCCGAGCTGACCACGGCGCTCAGCGGCGGGCCGCAGCATTCGCGGCGGCCGCTGTGGGAGGCGTGGACGATCGACGGCCTGGCAGGAGGACGATGGGCGGTGGCGGTTCGCCTGTCGCCGGTGCTGGCGGAGGGCGGCCCCGGCGTATCGGCCTTCTGGGACACCGTGCTGACCGGCACGCTGAACGCCGAGAACTTCTCGGGGGAGCTCGGACTGGGCTCCGCGCCGACGACGGGAGCCCTTGTCGCCGACATGCTCAGCGAGATGGTGGAGAACCAGATCACCGGTGCGTGGATGGCGGCGGATGCCGTTGCCGGCGCACTGAATTCGGCCCGCGAGCGGTTGCAGGAGGCACATGTGAACGTGCTCCTCGGCCCTGCCGTGGCGTCGATGCGCGGCCCCGTGCCAACGACGGTGTTCAACGCGCCGCTGACGCAGCGACGGTCGATCGCGTTCGCGACGGCACTGCGGACCGACGTGGAACTGGTCAGCGCCGCGTTCGGCGGGAGCGCCGCGAACGTCCTGCTGGCTGCCTGCACGCTGTCGCTGCGTGCGTGGCTGCAGCGTCACGGCGTCGTGCCGGAGGAACCGCTCGTGATCACGGTCGCGGAGGGGCAGGTACGTGTGCCGGTTCAGCTCGACGACCCGGTCCAGGTGCTCACCAACATGCACACCGCGACCGAGCGGGCGAACCTCGCGGACAGCTCCGACTCGACCGCGGGCGGCGATGACGATTTCGCCAAGGTGGTCTCGATGCTGTGGCCGTGGGCGGCTCAGGCGGGTGCGCGGGTCTACAGCGGACTCGGTCTGGCCCAGCGGGGCGCGGCGACCTGCCACGGCAGCATCTCGTTCCTCGGCGGTGGCAGTGAGACGCTCTTCTGCGCGGGCGCCGAGGTGGTCGGGATGTACACCGCCGAGCCGCTGGTGGAAGGGTGCGGACTGAACATCACCGTGACGTCGCACGCCGACACGATGGACGTGTGCGTGAGCGCCTGCCCGGACAACGTCGCCGACGTCGACGACATCGCACGCGGAGTCGCGGAGGCCGTCGACGTCCTGGTGGCGTCGGCCCATCGGTCGCCGCGCGGGCGGGGGCTGTCGGTGGTCACGCAGATGGCGTCACACAGCAGCAGACGCGGCTGACTTACATTCGTCGGGTGACGACCGCGGAGTGGATGATGGACGCCTCGCACGGCGAGCTCCTGGTGACGACCGGCGTGACCGGCCCCGCGGCGAAGATGGGGCACCGGCTGACCCTTGCGATGACGTCGTGGCAGGCGATCGTGCGGACTTCTTCGGATGAGCCCGTCTCGGTAGAGGTGACGGTCGACGTCGACTCGCTCGAGGTGCTGCGCGGCGAGGGCGGCGTGAAGGGACTGTCGGGTCCGGAGAAGATGCTGGCGCGGTCCAACGCGCTGGGCGTGTTCGACGCCAAGATGTTCCCGACGATCACGTTCCGGGCGGACGACGTCGCGCCGGCGGACGGCGGCTACCAGTTCACCGGCACCCTTGAGATCCACGGCGTCGCGCGCGAGCGGACGGTCGACGTGCAGGTGTCCGATGCCGGCGACTCATGGCGCATCGCGTGTGACGCCGAGGTCCGGCACTCCGACTTCCAGATGAAGCCCTACTCGATGGTGATGGGCGCGATGAAGGTCGAGGATGCGGTGGCGGTGTCGTTCAACGCGCAGGTTGCGAAGGACTGACCTGCGCGCGGATGAAGTGCAGCACCTCGTCGGCGGTGGCGAAGCCGCCGAGGTGGCTCTCCTCGGGCCGCAGCACCAGGGTGGCGTCGGGCAGCATGTCGATGGCCTTCTGCGCGTCGGCCAGCGGGACGATGTGGTCGGAGTCGCCGTGCCACCAGCGCACGGGCGCCTGCACGTCGGCGAGCTTGAAGCCCCAGTCGCGGCCGAAGAGCCGGGCGTCGTCGACGATCGCCTGGAAGCCGCCCTTGGAGAGCAGCACCAGGTCGTCGATGAACATGCCCTCCATCTCGGGATCGTGCAGAACCCTCTGGTCGCCTTCGGGGGTGGTGGCGGCGTAGGCCTGGCAGGCGAAGTGCGCGATCGGCAGGACGGGCGTCAGCAGCGCGGACATCGTCGCGGCCAGCGGCCGGCGCAGGCTGTGCAGAACCGGGGCGAACTTGCGGGCGAGCTCGACGGCACCGGTGGCCAGCGCGTCGGGTCCGACCGAGGGCACGACGCCGCCGAGGACGGCGACTGCCTGGACGCGGCTCGCCAGGGGTGGGACGGCGGCGCAGGCCAGGGCGTAGGGTCCGCCACCGGAGAGGCCGACGACGGAGATCTGCTCGGCGCCGAGGATGTCGACGACGTGATTGACGTCGGCGACCCAGTCGGCGATGGCCTCGTAGGCGTACGGGTCAGACAGGCCGGAGCCGGGCCGGCCGAGGACGATGACGCGCAGGCCGAGTTCGACGGCGGCGCGGCGCCCGCAGAGCGGGAACTGTCGGCGGCCGCCGGGGGTGCCGTGGAACCACAGCACGGTGTCGCCGTTGGGGTCGCCGAACTCGGCGAAGCCGATGCGGCGGCCGTCGGGCAGAGTGAACCGGCCTTCGGAGCGCGGGTCGTCGACGCGCGGGACGCGGTAGGGGTGGCGGACCAAGTCGTTGAAAGATGTCATCTCGGAGACTGAATGTAACGGTGAGGTTGCCTCCATGGCGAACTTTGGTGATAGGTCGGCCCCGGCGAAGATGTGGCGTACAGGTGGCACGCGCACAATCGCGGGATGGCTGACTCCCGTCCTCGCCGATCCAGGCGGCTCTTGGACTCCATCCGCAAGGAGATCCCGGAGGCGTTGGCCGAGGGACAGGACCACGACGACGCGCAGGTCGCGGCCATGCTGCGGGAGCTGGGCATCGCACTGATCGAGTGTGAGCAACCCGCGCAGATGGTCCAGACGCGGTTGTTGGCGATCGCCGCGCAGTACACCGACGAGACGGTCCGGATCGTCGCCTTGCCGACGGCGCTGGTGGTTCAGGTCGGCAACGTTGCCTACGAGGTGGAGACGGTGGTCAGGCCGACGACGCAGCTCGACCTCGCCGGCCGGGTAGACGCGATCGCCGAGCTCGCCGAGGTCGGTGCGATCACCCCGGCCGATGCGGCACGCGAGACCGCTCTCGCCCGGTCGATGCCGCCGCGGTTCGGACCCGTCACCACGGTGGTGGGCTACACGATCACCACGCTGGGCTTCGGCATGGTCATCAACCCGACGTGGGCGTCGCTGTGGGGCTACGTGTTCCTGGGCTTCGTGGTCGGGGTGATCCTGATGCTGGGGCGGCCGTTCCCGACACTGAGCGCGGTGCTGCCGACGCTGGCGGCCGCGGTGGTGACGATGCTGGCGACCTGGTTCGTCGCCGACGCGGCCAACGACGGGTTGCTGCGGGTGATCAGCCCGCCGCTGGTGGCGCTGCTGCCAGGGCTGGCGCTGACGATCGCAGCGATGGAACTGGCCAGCGCGCAGGTGATCTCGGGCGCCACCCGGCTCATCTACGGCGTCACGCAGCTGGCGCTGCTGGTCTTCGGCGTCGGGCTGGGAATACATGTCGCGGGTCAGCTGCCGCCGCAACCGCCGTCGCCGCAGATGGGTCCTTGGTCGCTCTACGTCGCGATCGTGGTGATCGCCGTCGGGATCTACTTCTATCTGTCGGCGCCGAAGGGCTCGCTGCTGTGGCTGGTGGCGGCGGTCGGCGTGGCGCTGGTCGGCCAGCAGGTGGGTGGGCTGTTCCTGTCTCCGACGCACGCCGGTGCCGTCGGGGCGTTCATCGTGGTGCCGTTCGCGATGCTGGGGGCGCGGGTGAGGACGTCGCCGCCGGCGATCGTGATGATGCTGGCGGCGTTCTGGTCGTTGGTGCCGGGCGCGCTGAGCTTCGAGTCGCTGGGCGCGGCGGTGACGGGCGGGGGCGACGACCTGTCGACGCTGGGAACGACTGTCGCCGCGATCTTGTCGATCGCACTCGGGACGCTGATCGGGTGGAGCGTGTTCATGACGATCCGCGGACGAAGGCGGTGAGGGCGGGGGTCAACCCGCCGCCAGCTTGACCAGTTGCCCAAATCCGTTGTCGTCGAGCACATAGACGTTGCCCGCGGCGTCCACGGTCACGTCCCGCGGACCGCTCAGGCCGCTGACCGGCAGCACCGACTGCTCGCCGGAGCCGGCGGCCAGCGTGACGATCTGGCGGCTGGTGGTGTCGACGACGTAGACCTCGCCGCCCGCGCCGACGGCCAATCCGTCCGGTTCGACGTTCTCGGACAGCGGCATCGCCGTCTGATCCTTGCTGTTGAACTCCAGCTTCACCACGCGGTTGTGCGCGCCGTCGTTTGCGTAGACGCTGCCGTCCTTATCGACGGCGATCGCACGGATCCACGCCAGGTCGGTGAACGGCAACACCGCCTGGAGTTCGAGGGCGGTGGCGTAGCCGACCACCCGCTGCCCGTCGGCGACGTACACGTTGCCCATGTCGTCGACGGCGAGATGCTGCGGGTTCTCCAGGCCGGTGAAGGGCAGTACGGTCTGCTCGCCGGTGGCGGCGGTCCACTTCAGGACCTTCTTGTCGTTGGTGACGTAGACGTTGCCATCGGGGTCGACGGCGATCCCGCCGAGCTGGGTGAGCCCGGTGAACGGCACCTCGGACTGGTCGTTCGAGCCGGCTTCGACCTTCAGCACCTTGTTCTGGTCGGCGATGAAGACGTCACCTTTCGGGCTGGTGGCGAGCCCGAACGGGGACGTGACGCCCTGAAGCGGCACGGTCGACTGGCGCGGATCGGGCGCGGGGGTGGACGACGGAGTCTTCGCCGCGGTGAACGGCAGGTTGGCCTTGCCGATCTCGTTAAGCGGATCCGTAGTCACCGCAACGGCTTCCAGGCCGCCCTTGCCGTCGGTCATCGACCCGTCGAGGGCGACGCGGTACTTCACCGACACCTTCTTGCCCTTCGGCAGATCCTGCACGTCGGTGTAGCCGCCGAGGTAGTCCATGCCGGTGCCCATGGCGGGGTGGTCCAGCGCGATCCAGTTCTGCGTGGCGGAATCGAAGCGCTCGATGGTGCCCTCGGGAATGGTCAGCGGATTCGGCGCGCAACTGCAGTGCTCGAGGGTCAGCACGATACCGATCTTCGGGTAGGCGACCGGAGAGTTGTTGCACAGGGTTACGTCGACCTCAACCGGAGCAGCGCCTGGCTGCAGGTTGCCGGACGGAATGCCGTTGACCGACATCGACACTCGGGCATCCGCAGGTACCGCCTCGTACGGCTCGGCGGTGGGGACCGGCGCGTTCGCCGGATTGGTAGCGCAGTCTGAGGTGTTGGCCGCGGGGGTCGTCGCCGTGGTCGCCGTGCCGGTGTCGGTGCTCGACGAGCAGGCGGCGAGGGCGAGGCTGACCGCCGCGAGCGCGGCGAGACGCCGGAGGTGCTGGGTCATGAGTGTGTCCAATCAGGCGAGGAGGGAGAAGATTTGGGATCGGCGTATGTCAACGAGCGGGAGTAGCCCTGCGGGAAGATGAACGTCACGGTGTCGTCGGTGAATGCCGTCATCGCCGTCCCTTGCCTCAGGCCGCCATCGGTCGACGGCGGGTCGTAGAGGTATTCGACGACGTAGCGGTTGCTACCGAACCCAAGTTCGGTGTCTCAGCGCGCCGATCAGCCGGGCGGGCGCTCGTGCACGGTCGTCGGTGGGGCGTCGTCGTCGGGCGGCGGTGTGAATGCCTGCGTCGGCGGCTCGGGGCGCTTGATGCGCAGCGCGGTGGTTGGTGCGGCGAGCTGTTCGGTCGCCGGCGCCGGAATCACGGTCGTCGAATCCTGCGGTCGCCGAACGATTCTCGGCAGTGGCGGCGGGACGACGGCGGTCGCGGGCTCCGGCTCGGTCAGGGGTGCGGGCGGCGGTGTCGGAGTGGCGGTCTCGCGTCGGCGTGCCAGGAGTCCTGCCAGCGGGCCGGTGAACAGCATGGCGATCAGCACGGTGAGGCTCAGCAGGCAGACGACGACGTCGAACGTGCTGGTGATCTGCTGGGCGAGGTTGTTGCCGTAGACCGCGTCGGGCGAGGGTTCGGCGTAGCGCGGGGCCAGTGCGAGGCCGATGGCCAGGTTTGCGACGGTGAACGCGGTCAGTACCGCGCTGAACGCCGCGATGACGCTCGCGGTGGTGTCGCCGCGGCCGAGTTGGCGGTGCAGCCACCGCGCGATGATGCCGGTGATCAGGTTGAACACCGTCATCGCGACGGTGTCGTACAGCGCGCGCGTCAGGTCGAGCGACTGGGCGATGAGGTAGTCGACGACGCGGCAGGCGGCCGCCGCGAACGCCCAGAACGCGATGAGCGTCAGGCACTTCTGCGCGGCCGAGCGATAGGCGCCCAGGGTCGGCGGCTGGATCTGGAAGACGGCGTAGAGGGTCGTCGGCGCGACGATCGCCGCGGCCGCCGCCCAGAACAGGTAGCCCTCGTAGCCGATGGCCGCGGTCGACGTGTTCTGCGCGATCCCGTGGAAGGCGTCGATGTCGCGGCCGATCGGCAGCACCCACACCAGCGTGGCGGCCAGCGCCGCCGACCCGCCGAGCGCGGTGGTGGCCAGCCGGGCGGCGGCGGACCTCTCGAGCAGCCAGCGCGAGGCGATGATGACCGCGATCAGCGCGACGGCGCCGTAGAGCAGGGTGGTGACGATGACGGCGACGTCCTGTCCGCCGAAGTCGACGCTGGTGACGAACAGGTACCGCAGCCGCCAGTACAGATTCCACGCCACCGCCAGCGTCGCCAGTGCGATCGACACCGCGCCGAGCACACGCGCCACCGAGTACCAGCGACGGAACCGGTTCTCCTCGATGGTGACGCTGGTGATCGGCGGCTGTGCGGCCAGCAGCGCACCGCCGAGTCCGACGATCAGGCCGGGGCCGATGCCGGGCGGCACCAGTCCGGTGCCGCCGTCGCGCAAGGTCTCCAGCAGGTGGTAGCCGACGAAGCCGATCGCGACGACGACGTAGGGCAGGCAGACGAGCAGCCGGACCCGGCTGAGCAGGCGGACGTCGAGGTCGGGGTTCGTCAGCCGCAGCGGTCCGACGCGGGTGTCGACGGTGGCGCTGACGGCGAGGAGGGTCACGGCGATCACGAGCACCCAGAGCGACGTCCTGCCGCCGAAGGCGCCGAGGCCGAAGTCGAGGTTCCACGGCAGCAGAAGGCCGAGGACGAGCAGCACGACGGCCTTGACGTCGCGGACCAGGTTGGGGCGGGTGGGCACGTAGCCGGCGCGGGCCGATCTGCCGACGCCGGGCGGGGCCGCGGCGGTGGGAGGCGCGTCGTAACGCTGGTCGCTCACCTGACGATCCTCTCAGTGATGACACCTTGCGGTGTTGGCACCTCAGCGTGCTCATTTTCGCCCCTGTCTACAAGGGGGGACTCGGGTAGCTTCGAGGCGGTTCGACGAGTGAGTGAAGGAGTTGGCCGGTGGACGTAGTCCTCGGGGTGGCGGTCACCGGGCGGGTCGCTCGCTTGGCGATGGTCGGCTCGTCGGCCTCGGGTGGCCAGGTGTTCGACCAGTACGCCCTTGACCTGCCCGACGGCGGGATGACCGACCTGGCCGAGACCATCGTCGGCACGTACCGCGAGGTGGCCGAGTCGGGTAACCGGGTGGCCGCGATCCGGCTGGTGGTGCCCGACCCGTCGCAGGCGGAGACGCTGCGGCAGTCGGTGGTGGGCGCGGGTGTGCCGAACGTCGATGTGGTGGCGGAGACCGAGGCGGCCGCGGCGCTGGCGCGCAGTGTCGGCGCCGACGCGGCTCTGCTGCTGTCTGACGACGACACGGTGTCGCTGACGAGGGTCGGCGATGACGAGGATTCGACGTCGGTGCTGGCGTCGCTGCCGATCGGTCTGTCCGGTGCGGCCGTCGCGAGTGCGGCGGTGCTGCAGTCGGTGCCCAGCGGGGAGACCGTGCGGATCGTGCTGGTGGGTCAGCGGCTGGATCTCGAGTCGATCGCCGCTGAACTCCACACGACGGTGCCGGTCGAGGTGCCGCAGGACGCCGGGTATGCGATCGCGCGGGGCGCGGCGCAGACGGCTTCGGATTCGGGGCTGCCGGCAGGCGCGGCGACGATGATGGCGCCGGCAGCGGTCGAGGCCACGCAGATGGCGCCCGCGGTGGGCGACGCGACGCAGATGGCGCCCGCGGTTGGTGACGCGACGCAGATGGCGCCGGTGGCTGGCGAGGCGACGCAGATGGCGCCGGCGACGGATTCGGCGGCGGTGGGGCCGCAGCTGGCGTACTCGGAAGAGGGGCCGGCGGAGTACGAGGTGCCGTTCGAGCAGATGGAGGAGTTCGTCCCGGAGCTGGAGGACGAGCAGGCGTACACGGCGATGATTGCGCCGCCCCCGCCGAAGACGGTGTTGATGGGCAGCGCGTTCGCGTTCGTGGTGGTGGCGTTCGCGACGCTGGCGGCGTCGGTGGCGATCACGATTCGGCCGGTGGCTGATGTGCAGGCGCAGCCGGCTCCGCCGGTGCAGCCGCAGACGGTGCCGGGGCGGTTCCTGCCGGAGGTGCCGCACCAGCCGGATCCGGTGGCGCTGCCGATCGCGGTGGTGTCGCCCGCGCCGTCGGCTCCGGCGGTGAGGGTGCCGGTGAACAGGGTGCCAGTGGCGCCGGCGCCGCAGGTGCCGGTGCAGATTCCGGCGCCGGTACCAGGTGCGCCGGTGGTGCCGGCTGTGCCGGTTCCGGGTGTGCCGATCGTGCCGTTCAATCCCTTCAACCCGTTCCCGACGATTCCGACGTGGACGACGACGGTGACGACGTCGGTGACGCCGACCACGACGACTTCTCCAACTACAACTAGCCCCACGACGACGAGCCCGACGACGACTACGGAGACGACGACCGAGACGACGACGTCGGAGGAGACGAGCACGCCGACGACGGTTCCGACGGTGCCCCCGGAGCCGGAGCCACCGACATCGCAGGCACCCGAGCCGGAGATCGAGTACTCGCCGCCGTCGGTTGCACCCGAGCCGGAGTATTCACCGCCGGCCGTTGCGCCGGAGCCTGTCGCGCCGGAGCCGGTGGCGCCGGAGCCCGTCGCGCCAGAACCGGTAGCGCCGGCGGAGCCGGAGCTGCCGTCGAGCGGCGGGGGTTCCTATGACGAGCCGACGCTGACGTTCCCGGAGTCGCCGTAGCGGAACCGCGGTGCTGGTCGGACTTGCACCGCACCCGCGTGCTGGCGTGCCCAAGATCGTCCGAGTCGGTTCGGATTCCGCCACGCTTGATTAGGCTCCCTGCTGTCAATGTCACTTCGACGGTCGGGGTCACCGTGGACAACCGCAGATTCGAACGCGCGAGCAAAGAAGCGCGCGTCGAGGAACTGAAGGAAAGTGCCCGCCGGCTGCGAGAGTTCGATCAGTTTGCGAACTTTTCCGACCAGGATCTGAGGCGGATCGTCGAAGCGGCGCATCGCACGTCGACTTCGGGCCCATGGCCGTTGATCCGCGAAGGGACGCCGTCTGACGCTTGCTACATCTTGCTGAGTGGCGAGGCGGCCGTGTACGTGGGCCACGATCGCATCGCCGTGGTGGGTTCGGGCGAGGTGATCGGCGAATCTGCGCTACTGCGTGGACGATTGCGTAATGCAACGGTCGCGACGACCGGACGTGCTGAGGTGCTACACATCGACCGCAACGACCTCGACCGCCTCCTCGATGAGATCCCGGCCCTGCGCAAACTGATCGACGTGACAGTGGCCCGCCACGCTCCGCAGGCGGCGGACTAAGGCGCCGGGTGCTTCTCGAGTCGTAGCCGTAGTGCACGGTGCCGTCCTTGGCGCGGCGAGGCCGTCGGGCTTCCCTTAGAGACGTCGCCCAATCTAAATCGGCGGTGTATTGATCAAATTCTCCGAGTCGTACGTGACCACTTCGCTTCAGGGTTTCGCCGCGTTTGCCCATCTGCTCGTCGGAGCAGAATAACCGGCCGTCCGATCCCACCCTTATTGCGCGAATCGATGGCTCGAAATAAAACGAACCATCCATTACCGCTTGGATTGTGGCGGTGCTGGGAAGTTGCAAGTTCGACGAGCACTGCGAACCCAGGTTCGGGGGATGCGCGCGGGCCGGAATCCGAGCATCCTAGAAATATCGGCCGGCTCTAGGCAGGATCGGTACCGGTGCGAAACTGCGACCAGTGTTGTCGCCGCGACTCATTGGGTCTGTGCGGAGGGGTTCACCGGTCCGGGTCGGTGGCAGAGCAGCCGCCAGTGGACCTGTATCACAGCGAACAGGAACGCCGTGCTGATGCCGAACAGCAGCACACCATTCACCGCTTGCAGCGCACTCAACATCTGGAACCGCTCGGGCGCCGTCAACCCCTGTATTTCGAACGTCGTCATCGTGGCCAGGGCGTAGACGGACGCATTCGAAAACGAGTCGAGTGCGCCGAGGCCCCAATATGCCGCCGCCCACAGCACCCCTTCGATCCCGTGCAGCGCGGCCAAGATCAGCGCGACGGCGCCGATCCGGCCGATCACGGTCGGCACTGCCCGCAGCCGCTCGGCGGTGTGCTGGTCGAGCCGGACTTGAACTCCGGCTTCGAGCCCGAAGGCCATTACCACTACCGCGGTGGAATGGACTGCGATGGTCAGGACGATGAGCACCAGCCCCACCGTCCAACTCGCAAGGTCCATCCACCCTCCCTACCACTGGCCAAGTGGGCAGACGGCCGATTCGGCAGCCGCGCGGTGACTGTGGGCCGTACTCGGTGCTGCAACCGCGGCTCAAGTCCTGAGCAGGTAGCGATACAGCTCGAAGGAGGCCTGCTCGATCCAGCCGCGCTGCAACTTGCCGTCTTCCACCGTCCAGACGGCGGTGCCGGTAGGCGCGACGGGCTTGCCGTCGGGTGCGGTCCCGAGGATCCCGTTGTTGGTGCCGGTCAGAGCCCAACGGGAGGTGACGCGGGTGCCAGTCTCGTCCTGGAACGTCTCGATGGTGTCGACGCGCAAGTCGTTGACGTGGTCGAGGAACTGCTTTACCCAGCCCCTGATGTTGTCCTTGCCGGCGATTTCTTGGCCGCCCGCCTCGATGACGACGTCGTCGGCCACGAACCTGTCGACGGCGTCAGCGTCATGCGCGTTCCAGACCTCGTCCCAGAAGGCGTCGACAAGCGTGGTTGATCGCATGCTGCAACGATGCGCCTGTCAAACCGCCGCCGCGGGGAATTCGACGCATGCGCCACAGTCAGATTTCTGTCAGGGACGGCTGCCGATGTCCGGTTCAGTGGTCACGATGCGGCTCCGACGAGGGTGGTGGTCGTCGGTGAACATCAGGCGGGGACGGCCATACCCGGTCACGGCCGTCGAGAACTTGAAGCGGACGGTGGGGCCGCAGCTGGCGTACGCGGAGGAGGACCTGCCGAGTACGAGGTGCCGTTCGAGCAGCTCGAGGAGTTCGTCCCGGAACTGGAGGATGGGCAGGCGTACACGGCGATGATCGCGCCGCCTCCGCCGAAGACGGTGTTGATGGGCAGTGCGTTCGCGTTTGTGGTGGCGTTCGCGACGTTGGCGGCGTCGGTGGCGATCACGATACGTCCGGTGGCTGATGTGCAGGCGCCGCCGGTGCAGCCGCAGACGGTGCCGGGGCGGTTCCTGCCT
>NZ_JAUMSQ010000599.1:0-323 GCF_030519285.1 Mycolicibacterium arseniciresistens | reverse complement strand
GCCGGCGCCCCGGCCCGGACGGCCCGCGCCGGTGGTCACCGCGCCGCCGGCCAGCGATCCGCATCGCTTCGGGCGGGTGGATCCCGACGGCACCGTGTGGCTGATCACCGCGTCCGGTGAGCGCACCATCGGCTCCTGGCAGGCCGGCGACAACGAGGCCGCGTATGCGCACTTCGGCCGGCGATTCGACGATCTGCACACCGAGGTGGCGCTGCTGGAGACCCGGCTGGCGTCCGGCACCGGCGACGCCCGCAAGATCAAGTCGGCGGCCGCGGCGCTGGCCGAGACCCTGCCGACGGCGCACGTGCTGGGCGACGTGGACG
>NZ_JAUMSQ010000598.1:0-332 GCF_030519285.1 Mycolicibacterium arseniciresistens | reverse complement strand
GAAGCCGATCGACGGGTCGGACTCCGGCAGGTCCACGTCGGGATTCAGGTAGCGCAGCAGACCGTAGGTCAACGGATCGGGCAGGGCGCGAAGCTGTTCCTTGGCGGCCTTGACCGCCGCACCCAACCCCGCATCACCGGCGACCACTCGTGCCCAGGACAATTCGCCGACGTCGAGTGCCACCGGGTATTTCGCGGTGAACCAGCCCACCGTGCGCGAGAGGTCCACGTCCGCGGCGAGTTCCTCATGACGGCCGTGGCCTTCCACGTCGATGCCGACCGGCGCACCACCGGCGCCCACGAACTCCGCCACCGCCAGCCCGAACGCGATCA
>NZ_JAUMSQ010000597.1:0-349 GCF_030519285.1 Mycolicibacterium arseniciresistens | reverse complement strand
CGCGGCGACGGGGCGCGGGTGCGGCCGCACGGGCGCCGCGCGGTCGGCCACGATCACCGCGGTGTCCTCGCCGAACACCGCACCGAAGCCGAGGCGGAAGTCCATCGGCACCCCGATCACCAGCGCGACGTCGGACTCCCGCAACGCCTTGGACCGCGCGCGGGAGAACGCCAGCGGATGATCGGCGGGCACCACGCCGCGCGCCATCCCGTTCATCAGCACGGGGATTCGCAACGTCTCGGCCAGCTGCAGCAGCGCCTGTTCGCCGTGGCCCCACCACACGTTGGTGCCCGCCATGACGACCGGCCGCGCCGCCGATGCCAGCAGCGCCACCGCCGCGTCCAGCGCG
>NZ_JAUMSQ010000596.1:0-357 GCF_030519285.1 Mycolicibacterium arseniciresistens | reverse complement strand
CCGGCCCCGCCGCGGACCCCAGGTCCGACAGCCCACCACCCGAACCCGGTCCGCCACCTGAACCCGAACCCATGCCCGGTGGCGACGGCGCCGAGAAGCCCGCCGGACTGGTCGGTGCAGGCGCTCCCGAGGGTGCGGTCACCTCGGCCGCCCGCGCGTCGAGCCGGGCGCGGAGGTCCTCGACCACGGCGATCGCCTCTCGCAACGACCGCCTGGCCTCGGCCACCAACTCCTCGGCGACCCCTGGATCGTCGAGTTGCGGTTCGAGTGCGGCGGCACGGGCCTCGAAGCCGGCCACGATCGCGTCGAGGCGCGCCCGCGCGTCGGCGACCGCCGTGCCCGCGTCACGGGCGGCAT
>NZ_JAUMSQ010000595.1:0-357 GCF_030519285.1 Mycolicibacterium arseniciresistens | reverse complement strand
CCGTCGAAGGCGATGTTGGGCGTGGTGTAGCTGAAGTTGATGCCCACACCCAGCGACCAGGGGAAGCCGACCTGGTAGCCCAGCTCCAGGCTGCCCTCGAACTCGTCAGCGCCCTCGCCGGCCACGATGTAGGTCGCCTTGCCGGAGTGGAACCACTCACGGGTCAGCCGGTTGCGGTCGAGCGGGAACACACCGTTGAGGTAGGTGTCGTGCTGCTGGATGGTCAGGGTCCGGCCCTGGCCGTCGAGCAGGCTCAGCTCGTTGTCCAGACCTGCGTTTGAGGTGCCAGTGCTCGCGAAGAGACCCGCGATGGCCGCAACCAACGCGATCAGCACCCGACTGATTGCCTTCATGTTC
>NZ_JAUMSQ010000594.1:0-369 GCF_030519285.1 Mycolicibacterium arseniciresistens | reverse complement strand
CGTCGCGTGTTCGCCCTGGGCGGCGGCCAGCTTCTCCCGCAGCACGCAGGCCTGAGTGGACCTGTCCCCCAGCCGCTTCGACGCCACGAGGGCGACCTTGCGGTGCGTCTCGCAGTCGACCACGGCCTGCTGGTGGGCGGCGACGGCCGCGGCCAGCTCGGCGCGTGCGCCCACCGGGTCGGCGGCTTCTCCCACACCCCTGTCGCCGGTGACGTCGAACAGCCCGTCCTCCGCCGGCTGCGTCGCCAGCAGCTCCGTCAGCCGCGCCCGCAGGTGCTCGGCGGTGTCGTCGCCGAGCACCGCCTCCAGCGTCGCGGTCAGCCGGTCACGCGCCGTCACCAAGTCACGGCGCCGCAGATCCAGGGCGCG
>NZ_JAUMSQ010000593.1:0-380 GCF_030519285.1 Mycolicibacterium arseniciresistens | reverse complement strand
TGCGGCGCAGGCCGACGACATGTCGCAGTCGAGCACCTTCCGGGCACTGGCGTGGTCGGACGCCGACGACATCCCCGACGTCGCGGCCACCGATCACTACGAGTACGACGCACCGGCCGACTCGCCTGCCGGCGACGACAGGCCCGCCGGATCGACCACCGCCCGCCCCGTCGTGGCGTTCGGGGCCCGCGACGACGACGACACCGCGGTGCCGCCGGCCCCGTGGTACCGCCGCCCGCCCGTCATCGTCGCTGTGGGCGCGCTGATCGTTCTGCTCCTCGTCGCATTCGCGGCGGCCTATGCGCTGAGCGGCGACGACGAGCCGGCCACCACGCCGACCACCACCCCGACGACCACCACGGCGCCCGCGCCGCCCCCGG
>NZ_JAUMSQ010000592.1:0-382 GCF_030519285.1 Mycolicibacterium arseniciresistens | reverse complement strand
AGCGCCAGGAAGAGCCCACCCGGGGTGACGGCGCGCGAGTCGAACTCGACGGTCCCGGTCACCCGGGTCGCCGCGGCGGCCTCGGGGGTGACGTCGGCCAGTTCGCCGCCGACGATGCCGGCGATCTCGGCGAGGCTGAGCGCGATCATGCGCCCCGCCCCGATGCGACCAGCGACTCGGCCAGTTCGTGACGGTCGTCGAAGGGCCGGGTGCGGCCCTGGCTGGTCTGGCCGGCTTCGTGACCCTTCCCCGCGATCAGCACGACGTCGCCGGGCCGCGCCCACGCCACCGCGCAGTCGATGGCGCCGCGCCGGTCCCCCACCTCGAGGATCTCGGCCGCGGTCCCGGCCTCGCGCGCGCCCGCGACGATGGCCGCCCGGAT
>NZ_JAUMSQ010000591.1:0-392 GCF_030519285.1 Mycolicibacterium arseniciresistens | reverse complement strand
CGTGGAGGCGCTGGGCGCCGCCGCTCAGGTGGTGCTGCCCGCCGCGGCCCCCTTGGGCGGCGCACTGGTCGAGGAGACGGCCCTGATCACCCGCTGGCTGAGCCGGCCGGGCGTGCGCATCGTGCGCTGCGATCCGGGGTGGGCGTCGTCGGCAGGGTCCGCAGGCCGGTGGGCGGAGTGGGCCGCGTCGGCGCGTTCGGCCCGGATCGCCGCAGAACAGGCCCTCGACGGCTCAGAGCTGCTGAGTGAACCGCACCCAACGCGCGAGCAGCTGTTCGGCCGCCCCGGAGTCGATGGCCTCACAGGCGCGGGCGAGCCCCGTCTCCCAGGCGGGCACCCACTTGGCGTCGCTGGCTAGGCCGGCGTGCGCCACCATCGCGCCCGCCGCGTTG
>NZ_JAUMSQ010000590.1:0-413 GCF_030519285.1 Mycolicibacterium arseniciresistens | reverse complement strand
GCGGGCCGGTTGGCCGCGGACCCGGCCCGCCAGTTCGGTCAGCGCGGCCGCCAGCCGTTCGTCCCGCAGCCCGTGCTCGGCCAGTTGCAAAGCGAGATCTGCTGTCAGCGTTGATATCTCGAGCTGGGTCACGAGCAGGGAGATCTCGATGTCGTGATGGCGGGCCGCGCCGGCGATCTGCGCGGCGCCGTGATGGACCGAACGCAGGAACGCCGGGTGGTGCGACGGGTCGATTAGGCCGCTGGCCCGGGCGCCGTCGACGAGGTCGAGCGCCTCGGCCTGGCTGACCCGCAGTGCCGCCGCCACGTCGTCGGGCCCGAGGTCCGCACTCAGCGACGACACCAGCAGTGTGTCGAGGACCGGTCCGTCGATGCGGCGCAGCCGCTCGGTGAGCGCGACCGCACCGGCCCTGC
>NZ_JAUMSQ010000059.1:0-11538 GCF_030519285.1 Mycolicibacterium arseniciresistens | reverse complement strand
GCGCGCGTTCGAGGCGGCCGGTGGCGATGAACTGGTGCAGCAGGCCGAAGCCAAACCCGCAGAACGCGAATCACTGGTCGGCCCCGCGCTGGCGGGCCTTGGCGCGTGGGACCTCGACGTGCGCGGTGACGCCGACGAGCTCGAGGCCGCCGCGGCGCTGTGCCGCAGCGCCGGTCACTGGGCGCTGCCCTATCCGGTGGCCGAGCGGCTGGCCCGGCCGGCCGACCTGGACGTCGACGGGCTGATCGTGGTCGCCGACCAGCGGCCGTCGGCGGCCGTCGCCGGGCTGCAGTCGCGTTGGGCGACGGTCACGTTGGCCGGTCAGCGCAGCCACGTCACCGCGCAGGGACCTGCGGGCGCGGCGTTCGTCGCCGAGCTCGAACTGTCGGCGGTCGACGACAGCGGCGCCGGTGACCTCGCTCTCGCCCTGGCGCTGCCGTGCTGGACCCTGCTCGGAATGCTGGACCGTGCACTGGAACTCACCATCGCCCACGTCACCCTGCGCAAACAGTTCGGTCAGCCTCTGTCGTCGTTCCAGGGCGTGCAGTTCCAGCTCACCGACGCCGAGGTGGAGCGCAGCGGGGTGGACATCCTGGCCAAGTACGCGCTGTGGAGCATCGCGACCGGTCGCGCGGAGGCGCTCGACGACGCGCTGGCGCTGCGGATGGCCGCGCTTGAGGCGGCGGAGGTGGTGTTCCGGGTGTGCCACCAGCTGCACGGCGCGGTCGGCTTCTGCGACGAGACCACGCTGTCCTGGCTGTCGCGCTACAGCCAGCCGCTGCGCCGGCTGCCGTTCGGCGTGTCGGCCACCCGCGACCGGCTGCTGCACGCCGCGGGTCCCCGCGGGCTGACGGGACTGTACGCGTGACCGGGACCCCCGCCGAACGTGAAGATGTGCGCGAGAATCCGGCGGAAACTCGCACAGATCTTCACACTCGGCGCGAGGAGATCCGCGCCTGGTGCGCGGACCACATCCCGCGCGACTGGCGGCAGGCGCAGACCGGTGTGGCCGAGGAGGAGTTCGTCCGCTTCCAGAAGGCGTGGTTCGCCGAACTGCACGCGGCGGGTTACGCGGTGCCGCACTGGCCGCGCGAGTGGGGTGGCGGCATGTCGGTGGCCGAGCAGATCGTGCTGTACCAGGAGCTCGCCGCCCACGACGCGCCCCGGCTGGTGCTGGCGTTCGTCGGCATCCACCACGCCGCGTCGACGCTGCTGGTGGCAGGCACCGACGAGCAGCGGCGCCGCCATCTGCCCGCGATCCTCGACGGCGAGATCTGGGTGCAGGGCTTCTCCGAACCCGAGGCCGGCTCCGACCTGGCGGCGCTGCGCACCACCGCACGCCGCGAGGGCGACGAGTTCGTGGTCAACGGCCAGAAGCTGTGGGCCAGCGGCGGTTTGCACGCCGACTGGTGCCTGCTGCTGGCCCGCACCGACCCCGATGCCCCGAAGCGCAAGGGCATCTCGTACTTCCTGCTGGACATGACGTCGCCCGGCATCGACGTGCGGCCCATCCGCAACGCCGTCGGCGACTCGCACTTCTGCGAGATCTTCCTCAGCGACGTGCGGGTGCCCGCGGCCAACCTGGTGGGCGCCGAGAACGCCGGCTGGCAGGTGGCGCAGGCGACGCTGGGCGCCGAACGCGGCATGACGATGCTCGAACTCGCCGAGCGACTCGGCAACGCCGGATTCCGGTGGCTGGTGCAGGGCAGTCCCGTCGGCGATCCGGTGGTGGCCGACCGGCTGGCCCAGTTCGAGATCGAGCTGGCGGGGCTGCGCGGGATGTGCCGGAAGATCGTGGAGGGACACGACTCCGGTGCGACGGGACCGGCGGACGCGTCGATCGTCAAGCTCTACTACAGCGAACTGCTGCAACGCATGACCGATTTCGGCGCCGAGATCGGCGGCCTCGCCGGTCACACCGACCTCGCCAAACCGATGTCGAGCGGGTGGGAGTCGGGTTCCTGGGTGCTGGACTTCATCGGGTCGTGGGAGTGGACGATCCCCGGCGGCTCCAGCGAGATCCAGCGCACCATCATCGGTGAGCGCGGCCTCGGGCTGCCCCGGGAACCGAGCGCGGTGTGATGGCCGCAGAGGACTTCGCCGAGTTCCACGAGGAACTGCGCTCGGTCGCCGCCGACCTGCTCGCCAAGGACGCCGCGGTCGAGTGGCCCGCGCTCGTCGACGCGGGGTGGGTGGGGCTGGAGGTGCCGGAGGAATTCGGCGGCGCCGGTGCCACTTTCGCCGAGGTCGCGGTGATCTGCACCGAGATCGGCCGCGCCACCGCCGCCAACAGCTACCTGGGCAGTGCCGTGCTGGCGGTCGGCACCCTGAACGCGCTGCGGCCCGGACCCACCCGCGACCGCCTGCTCTCCGGTGTCGCGTCGGGCGACCTGCGGTGTGCCGTGACCCTCGAGTCCCTGAACTTCGTGCCCGACGCCTACGGCGCCGACCAGGTGCTGGTGGTCGCCAACGGCGCCGTGGCCGTCGCCGATCTGTCGGTGAGCCCGGCGCCCGTCGTCGACGAGACCAGGTCGCTGGCGATGGTGTCGTCGCGAACCGTCGATCCGCCGGAGCTCCTGCAGTTCGACGGAGACGCCGACGCCGCGGTGCGCCGGCTGCACGACCGCGCCGCGGTGGCCGTCGCCTGCGACAGCCTGGGCCTCGCCGAGGCCATGCTCGACGCGACGGTGGCTTATGCCAAGGTGCGCAGGCAGTTCGGCCGTCCGATCGGATCGTTCCAGGCCGTCAAGCACGCGTGCGCCGACATGCTGGTGGCCGTCTCGATGTCACGCCAACTCGTCGGCGACGCCGTGGCGGCGATCGTCGAGGACCGCGACGACGCCCACGTCGCCGCGTCGATGGCCAAGTCGTATGTCACCGGCGCCGCGGTCGACGTGGTCGGCAAGGCCATGCAGCTGCACGGCGGCATCGGCTACACGTGGGAGAGCGGCGTCCACGTCTACCTCAAACGCGCCAGCGTGAACCGCTCGCTGTTCGGATCGCCTGCCGCACACCGCAAACAAGTCGCTCACCGTTACCTGTCACCGACATAGGAGCTCAACCATGGGTGTACCCGTCTACAAACGCATTCTCGACCTGTTCGAGGCCGAGGGCGTCAACACGCTGTTCGGCATCCCAGACCCGAACTTCGTGCACATGTTCGCCGAGGCCGAGGCGCGCGGCTGGTCGGTCGTCGCACCGCACCACGAGCTCAGCGCGGGCTTCATGGCCGAGGCGGCGTCGCGGATGACCGGCGGACCCGGCCTGTGCATCGGCACGCTGGGCCCCGGCGTGGCCAACATCGCCGGAGCCATGATGTGCGCGCTGGTGGAGAACTCGCCGGTGATCTTCCTCGGCGGCCAGCGGGCCAGGATCACCGAGCGGCGCGTCCGTCGCGGCCGCATCCAGTTCATCCAGCAGGAAGGGCTTTTCACCCCGTCGGTGAAGTACAGCAGCTCCATCGAGTACGCCAATCAGACCGACGAGATCATCCACGAGGCGATCCGCAAGTCGATGTCCGGCACCCCGGGTCCGTCCTACGTCGAGTTCCCGTCGCACGTGATCCTCGAGGAGCTCGACGTCGCCGACCCGCTGCCGCCGCACCGGTACCGGCTCGTCGACCAGGGTGCGGGCGCACGCGAGGTCGCCGAGGCGGTGCGGCTGATCCGCGAGGCGAAGAGCCCGGTCCTGCTCGTCGGCCACGGCGTGCACACGTCGCGCACCCAGCAGGAGGTCAAGCAGCTCGCCGAACTGATGAACTGCCCGGTCATCCAGACCTCGGGCGGCACGTCGTTCATCCCTGGGCTGCAGGAGCGGACGTTCCCCTACCTGTTCTCCCCGGCCGCCAACCAGGCGGTCGAGGAATCCGATCTCTGTGTCGCGCTGGGCACCGAGCTCGGTGAGCCCATGCACTACGGCCGGACCCAGCACTGGGCCGGCAACGATGAGAACCGCAAGTGGGTGCTGGTCGAGCAGGACCCGACGGCCATCGGCGTGAACCGGCCCGTCGACGTGGCGCTGGTCGGCGACCTGCGTGGCGTCGTGCCGCAGCTGGTCGAGGCGCTCGCGGACTCACCGCGAGAGCCGTCGGCGAACCTCGACGCCCTGGTCAAGGCCGACGCCGCCGAACTGGCCCGGGTGGCCGAGGAGGCCCCGAGCGGACGCACGCCGGTGCACCCGGCGCGCTACGTCGTCGAGGCGACCAAGGCGTTCGCCGAACTCGAGGACGGCATCATGGTCCGCGACGGCGGCGCGACCGTGATCTTCCAGTGGACCTACTCGCAGTCCAAGCCGCGCGACGTGATCTGGAACCAGAACTTCGGCCACCTCGGCACCGGTCTGCCGTACGCCGTCGGCGCCTCGGTCGCCGAGGGTGGGAAGCGCCCGGTCATGCTGCTCACCAGCGACTCGGCGTTCCTGTTCCACATCGCCGAGCTGGAGACCGCGGCGCGGCAGAACCTGCCGCTGGTGTGCGTGGTCGGCGTCGACCATCAGTGGGGCCTCGAGGTGGGCGTCTACAAGCGCACCTTCGAACAGCCGTCGCCGCAGCCCGGTGTGCACTGGAGCAAGGACGTCCGGATGGACAAGATCGCCGAGGGCTTCGGTTGCCACGGCGAGTACGTCGAGAAGGAAGAGGAGATCGGGCCTGCGATCGCACGCGCGTACGCCAGCGGCAAGGTCGGCGTGGTGCACGTGTGCATCGACCCGACCGCGAACTCCGAGGAGATGCCCAAGTACGACCGATTCCGCACCTGGTACGCCGAAGGTACTCAGTAGGACCCGTCGATAGGGGAGAGTGAAACCATGCGTGAATACCTGAAGTTCTACATCGACGGACAGTGGGTCGAGCCGGTGCGGCCCAACACCCTCGACGTCGACAACCCGACCACCGAGCAGGTCTCCGGCCGGATCGCCATCGGCACGGCGGTCGACGTCGATGTCGCCGTGCAGGCGGCGCGGCGGGCGTTCGGGACGTGGTCGCAGAGCACCCGCGAAGAGCGCCTCGACCTCCTGCAGACCATCATGGGCGAATACCAGAAGCGCGCCGATGATCTCGCCGACGCGGTCAACGAGGAGATGGGCGCGCCCGCGTCGCTGGCGGCCGGCCCGCAGGTCAACCTCGGCCTCGGCCACCTCGCCACGGCGATGGACGTGCTGAAGAACTTCCAGTTCGAGGAGCAGCACGGCTCGACGCTGGTGGTGAAGGAGCCGATCGGCGTCTGTGGGCTCATCACGCCGTGGAACTGGCCGATCAACCAGATCGCCTGCAAGGTGTTCCCGGCGCTGGCCACCGGCTGCACCATGGTGCTCAAGCCGTCGGAGGTGGCGCCCTACTCGGCGCAGATCTTCACTGAGATCATCGACGCCGCAGGCGTTCCCGCCGGGGTGTACAACCTCGTCTACGGCGACGGGCCCGGCGTCGGTGCCGCGCTGTCGAGCCACCCGGACATCGACATGGTGTCGTTCACCGGTTCCACCCGGGCCGGTGTCGACGTCGCCCGCAACGCCGCCGCCACCGTCAAGCGCGTCACCCAGGAACTGGGCGGCAAGAGCCCGAACATCGTGCTCGACGACGACGACTTCGCCAAGAGCGTGACGGCCGGGGTGTCGGTGATGATGATGAACAGCGGGCAGAGCTGCAACGCGCCGTCGCGGATGCTGGTGCCCAACTCACGCATGGACGACGCCATCGCAGTGGCGCGGGACGTCGCGGGGGCCGTCAAGGTCGGCACCGGCGACAAGGACGCGATCGGACCGGTCGCGTCGAAGGCGCAGTTCGAGAAGATCCAGGGACTGCTCGCGAAGGGCATCGAGGAGGGCGCGACCGTGGTGGTCGGCGGCACCGGGCGCCCGGACGGGCTGGACAGCGGCTACTACGTCAAGCCGACGGTGTTCGCCCACGTCACCAACGACATGACGATCGCCCGCGAGGAGATCTTCGGGCCGGTGCTGTGCATCCTCGGCTACGACGACCTCGACGAGGCGGTGGAGATCGCCAACGACACCGAATACGGTCTCGCGGGCTATGTCTCGGCTGCCGACCTGGATCAGGCCCGGCAGGTGGCACGCCGCATCCGCGCCGGTTCGGTGGCGATCAACCACGGCTTCGACATGAGTGCGCCGTTCGGTGGCTACAAGCGCAGTGGCAACGGCCGCGAGTGGGGCCAGTTCGGTTTCGACGAGTTCCTGGAGACCAAGGCAGCACTGGGTTACGCCCCCGCCTGATTGTGATTTCGGCGCGCTTGCGTTCGCCTGTCGATCGAAAGCGCGCCGAAGTCGCCACGGTGCGTAGCCTGGAGCGGTGGATGCCGCTCGGGATCGCGACGAGGCCGGGCGCGCACAGAACGCCCGCCCGCGTGATGCGCTCGGCAGGCCGCTGCCGCGAGATGCCGTCGGTGTGCCGCGGATTCCCGACGACCTCGACGTAACACCCGAGGAGGGGCTCGTCGCTGCGCAACACCTGCTCGACGAGGGCCTGGCCTTCAACGCCCATGAGGTGCTCGAAGCCGTCTGGAAGGACGCGCCCCCGGAGCACCGCGAACTGTGGCGGGGGCTGGCGCAGCTCGCGGTCGGCATCACCCATGTCCAGCGCGGCAACCGGGCAGGCGCACGGGCGTTGTTGATGCGGGCGTCGGCGGCGATCGCGCACGGCCCCGCCGTCCACGGAATCGATGTGCCCGGCTTGGTCGGCTACGCCGATGCGCTGGCCGACGACCTGTCCGGCGACGCAGACATCGGCCAGGAGCGGTTGCGGCCACGGTTGTCGGGTGCGTCCGGCGGCCACGGGTGAAGATGGACCCATGACCGGTCCCCGCATCTACCTCAAGGCCTGCATCAACGGCGCCCGAACCCCGGACCAGCACCCCGGCCTGCCGGTGAGTCCGGACCAACTGGCCGCCGCCGCCCTGGCCGCACACCGAGCCGGCGCGCAGGCGGTGCACCTACACCCGAAGACGCCGGACGGCGTCGACTCGCTGCGGCCCGACGTCGTCGCCGCGGCGGTGACGGCGGTCCGCCAGGCGGTGCCCGGCCTGCCGCTCGGGGTGACCACCGGCTACTGGGCGCTCCCGGATGCCGCCGAACGGCGACGCGCCGTCGAGAGTTGGGACGTGCTAACCGATTTCGCATCACTGAATTGGCACGAGCCGGGATCTCCTGAGCTGGCACAGGTGCTGCTGTCCAAAGGCCTGGGCGTCGAGGTCGGGATCTTCCACGCCGAGGCCGCGCAGTCGTGGGCGGGCAGTGACATCGCCGCGCACTGCATGCGGGTGATGATCGAACTGCAGGCCGACGCCGGCACGGCACTGGCCGACGACCTGCTCGACCAGGTGACGGCGGCCGGCTCACCGGCGCCGGTGCTGCTGCACGGTCTCGACGAAAGCTGTTGGCCGCTACTGGAACACGCCGGGGTTCGCGGTGTGCAGACCCGGATCGGCCTGGAGGACACCCTGCACCTGCCCGACGGTTCGCTCGCGCCGGACAACGCCGCGCTGGTGTCGGCGGCCGTCGACCTGCTCAGCCGGTAGGGCCGGCCAGCGCGAAGTCGGCGAAGTCGAAGCCCGGCACCACCACGCAGCTGACCAGGCTCGGTTCGTCATCGCGTGGACGGGCCCGCTGCCAGTGCCGCGGCGGGACGACCAGCTGTGGCTGCTCACCGGCGGTGATGTCACCGCCGAGCAGATGTGTTGCGGCAGAACCCTGCTCGGGTCCGATCTCGAGCAGCAGGGGACTGCCGCGGTGGAACAGCCAGAGTTCGGCGCTGCGCACGGTGTGCCATGCCGACTGCTGACCGGGCATGAGCAGGAACAGGATCGCCGTACCGGCGCTGCGCGGACCGGTGTAGTCCGGCGGCAGGGCCGACGGCGGCATCGACAGCTCGCTGCGCCAGGTCTCCCGGAACCAACCGCCCTCCGGATGCGGGGACAGGTCGAGGCCGCGGGCCCAGTCCGGGAGATCGCTCATCGGCACCGCCTTGAATCGAGGTCGTGGTTCAGCCTAGAGCGCCGCGGCGGGGGGGACGGCGCACCGCACCCGATAGGCTCGCCGCGTGCTGCGTGTCAATCCCGGATGGCTGGTCGCCGTGTGCGCGGCCGTGGTGGCGGTGAGCGGGTGGTTGCCATGGCTGACCACCGGCGGCGGCCGGGCCAACGCGATCGGCGGAACGGTCGGCAGCCTGGACGCGGTGCCCGCGCGGTTCGGGGTGGGGCAGCTGATCGTGCTTCTGGCCGCGGCGCTGATCGTGGCCGGGGCGATGGCCGCGCGCGGCCTGTCGGCCCGGTTGGCAGCGGGGGGTGCGCTGGCGATCTCGCTGCTGCTGGTGGCGCTGACCGGCGTGTACTACAGCAGTTACGTGGTGGCGCCGGTATCGGCCGGCTACGGCCTCTACGTCGGCGGCGGTCTGTCCATCGCTGCCGCGCTGTGTGCGGCGTGGGCGCTGTTCGTGGCGTTGTCGGCGGGGCGCCCGTCGTGACGGGCTTCGTCGAGCCGGTGCACCTGGCGGGCAGGCGCTGGGTGTCGCTGGAGCCGCTGTCGGCGAGCCACGTTCCCGAGATCGCCGACGCCGCCGCGGACGGCGAGCTCGGCGCACTGTGGTTCACCTCCGCTCCCGGGCCGCAGGACGCAGCCGGATGGGTGCGGCGCATGGCCGACCTGCGCGCGGCCGACGGCGGGGTCGCGTTCGCGGTGCGCGCTCTCGACGGTGCGCTGGTGGGCTCATCGAGCTATCTGAACGTCGATGCGACCAACCGGCGGCTCGAGATCGGACACACCTGGTACACCGCTGCCGCGCGGCGCACCGGCGTCAACACCGAGACCAAGCTGCTGATGCTCGGCCATGCCTTCGACCAACTCGGTTGCGTGGCAGTCGAGTTCCGCACGCACTTCTTCAACTTCGCCAGCCGCAAGGCGATCGAGCGGCTGGGCGCCAAACTGGACGGGATCCTGCGCAGCCACCAGGTGCTGCCCGACGGCTCGCGCCGCGACACCGTCGTCTACTCGATCCTCGACATCGAATGGCCGGCGGTGCGTGCACATCTGGAACACCGGCTCGACCGCGACGACTGACGCGCCGTACCCCCGGCGGACGCGGATCCGCCGGGGGCACGGGCACTGCGTCAGCCGGCCTCGACCGTGTTGGTCTCGATGGAACGCTGGTCGGCGCTGTGGGAGACCTCGATCCGGCGCTTCTTGGCCCGTTCCGCCATCGGGATGGTGACGGTGAGCACGCCGTTCTCGTAGGTCGCGGAAATCGCGCCCGCGTCGATGCCTTCGCCGAGAGACAGCTGACGGCGGTAGGTGCCGAAGAACCGCTCGTTGGCCAACCACTGCACCGAGTCCTCGGAACGCGCGGTGCGGTGCGCCGAGATCGTCAGGGTGCCGTTGTCGACGTCGACGTCGACCGAACCCGGATCGACGCCGGGCAGGTCGGCGGTCAGCACGTAGTGGTCGTCGATCTTGCAGAGATCCATCGGCATGAACCGCGGTGTCCTGTTCGTTCCGGACGAACTC
Source organism: Mycolicibacterium arseniciresistens (assembly GCF_030519285.1). Taxonomy (NCBI): domain Bacteria; kingdom Bacillati; phylum Actinomycetota; class Actinomycetes; order Mycobacteriales; family Mycobacteriaceae; genus Mycobacterium; species Mycolicibacterium arseniciresistens. The sequence continues at coordinate 2,031 of NZ_JAUMSQ010000059.1, read as the reverse complement.
GTCAGCAAACCGCGGGTGAGGGCATCGAGGTCACTGAAAGGATCAAAGCGAAGCACAGCAATCCACCTCCTAAGTCGCTCAAGGGCCCGCCACCTCGACGGGCAGCCAAATCACTGTGCGGCATCAGATTAGCACTCTCCGCCTGAGAGTGCCAAGACTTTTTGGGCGACATCAGGGTGGTCAACGCGTTGTGGCGGCCGTGTCCAGATCGGGATGGGAGCGGTCCTGACCCCAAGCCGGCCACAGACGGATCGACGCGGGGCCGAGGGCTGGGCGGCGGCCACGGATGCCCGGGTGGGCGTCCCGTCTTCAGCCGGCCGCGCAGCGCTCAGCAACCTTGCTCTGCGCCTTTGTCCAGCGTCGAAAGAAGGCGGTCTCGCCGGCTCGAGGTCTGAACCGACGAGACCTCGACGGGTGCGCTGGTCGACCAGCGCACCCGTCTGCGCAGCAGCATGCCCACGCGCCCAGATCACAAACCCCGTGTGTGACGGCCCGTCTTCGGGAACCCTGGAGGCTATGACGCAGCCACAGTCACACGACCTTGCGATGCGCATGGCCGATCTTGCGCGCACGGTCGCGATGCCGCGCTCGGTTGAACAGGTGCTGGAAGACGTCACTTCGGCGGCCACCGAACTGATCCCGGGCGCCGACACAGCGGGCATCCTGTTGGTCGGTCCCGGCGGGAAATTCGAGTCACTCGCCGGAACCACCGATCTGCCGCACCAGTTGGACGAGCTCCAGATGACGTTCGAGGAGGGGCCCTGCGTGCAGGCGGCGCTCGACGACGTGGTCGTGCGCACCGACGACTTCCGTGAGGAGTCCAGGTGGCCGAAATACTCGAAGGCCGTGGTGGAGATCGGCGTGCTCAGTGGGCTGTCGTTCAAGCTCTACACCGCGAACCGCACCGCAGGTGCGCTGAACCTCTTCGGATTCGAGCCCAACAGGTGGGACGGCGAAGCGGAGACCATAGGCACCGTGCTGGCCGCGCACGCCGCCGCTGCCATCCTCGCCAGCCGGCAGGGTCAGCAGCTGGAGTCGGCGCTGTCCACGCGCGACCGCATCGGCCAGGCCAAGGGCATCATCATGGAGCGCTACGACGTCGACGACGTGCAGGCGTTCGAGATGCTCCGGCGGCTGTCGCAGGAGAGCAACACCAAGCTCATCGACATCGCCCAGCAGGTGATCGAAACCCGGGGCTAGCGGCCGCGCGTCGGGTCAGCCGCGGCCGTGTCCGTGGCCGTGCTTCCAGTGGCCACGACCCCGCGGGCCGTCGTACCAGCCCACCCAGCCCGGTGTGTCCACACACGCGTACGCGTAGCCGAGCGGGCCGCCGACGCACACGTCGGGTCCGGCCGAGGCCGGCGTGGCGATGACCACCGCGGCACCGAACGGCAGCGCCGCCACACTCAGGCCGAGCACGGCCCTGCGGAGCAGATTCGAACGGATCACACTCAACCCCCGGTTTCGCCTTGTTCGAGCGGACCCCCGTCCGGGGATCACTCTAGTACGCGAATATCACCCGGTCATCTCACCTCTGTGTGACGCAAACCTCACTGCGGCAGTGTCTTTGCTCGCAAACGCCAGCCCTCTTGAAGTAGTGCGGAGGGCCTGTAACGGGGGTTTGCCGTTCGACCGGCCGCGTTCAGGCCTGGCCGGCGAGGTCGGTCAGGATCGTCGCCGTCGGCTTCTGCGGGGCGTGGCGATAGCCCGTCCCGGCCCACAGGTGCACCAGGTCGGACTCCCCGGCGGCCGCCGCCGCTTTGCGCAGGGGACTCGTCAGGTGGTGGAGCGCCGGATAGCCCAGCGGCGCCGACGCCTCGAACTCGTCGATGAAGCGATTCCGCAGGCCGCGCGCCGGGCGCCCGGTGAACGCCCGGGTGATCACCGTCTCGGTGCGCGACGGATCGGTGAGCGCAGCCTTGTGGGTGGCCGATGCCCCGCTCTCGTCGGCGCGCAGCAGCACCGTGCCCACCGCGGTGGCCGTGGCGCCTGCCCGCAGCGCGGCGGCGACGTCAGCGGGGGTGGCCAGCC
>NZ_JAUMSQ010000589.1:0-428 GCF_030519285.1 Mycolicibacterium arseniciresistens | reverse complement strand
GCCCGGCCGGGCGATCACCGCCGCACGGACCCATCGCCGGCTGCTGCACGATGTCGCCGCCGGACACACGCCGCCGCAGGCGGAGACCCGTCCACCGCTGCGCACCAACGCCAGGCCGTCCGGTGAGCGGCACGTCCGGACGATCATCCGCCACCGACAGGCGCTGCCCGGGCCCACCGTCACGACGGGTGTGCTGGCGGCCGTGTCGGGTGCGCTGGCCGCGCAGCTGCGCGAACTCGGCGACGACCCCGCCACCCTCGGCGCCGAGGTGCCGATGGCCACGGCCGGGAAAAGGCTGGCGCACAATCATTTCGGGAACGTCGGCGTCGATCTCCACCCTGAGCTCGACTTCGCCGGCCGGGCCGACCGGATCGCGCATGACCTCGCCGACCGCAGGCGCCGTGCCGCGCATCCGGGCATGCGGGCGG
>NZ_JAUMSQ010000588.1:0-439 GCF_030519285.1 Mycolicibacterium arseniciresistens | reverse complement strand
GGCCGAATGGCCCAGCACGCCCGCCGCCGCGGCGCGGACCGATCAGCTGCACGTCACCGTGACGGTGAACGGCTTGGAGATCATTCCGGCCATCGGGTTCTTCATGTCGGCGCCGCTGGCCTCGCCGCTGACGGTGTAGGTGTCGCCGTCGACCTTCACCTCCGCCGAGCCGACCTTGGCGCCCATCATGTTGTTGACGGCCAGCGCGTTCCCGTCGACCACCAGGCCGAGGGTCTCGACCTTCGGGGTGGCCTCGTCGGTCATCACGATGCCCAGGCCCTGCTGGCCGCCCACGGCGCCGCTGCCCACGGTGATCTTGCCGCCCTGCTTGACGCAGGTGACCGAGTTGGTGTCCAGACCGGCGAGGTCATTGCCGTCGACCTTCACCTCGGTGCTGCCACCATTGCTCACCTGCGTGCCCGGCGCGGCGGCCGGCTTG
>NZ_JAUMSQ010000587.1:0-454 GCF_030519285.1 Mycolicibacterium arseniciresistens | reverse complement strand
CCTGTTGCCTCATGTCAAGATGCGCGCGTAGGGGGGTTCGTTGCCTCACGTAAGCGTGCGCGCTTGGTGATGGGGGCTGTGGCGTCGGGGCCGGCTTTGCTGGTGGCGAGTGTGAACAGCTGCGCGGTCAATGCCTGAATCTGTCGCTGGGTGGCGGCAGGGTTGATCAGCGAGTAGGTCCGGGTCAGTGCGACGATGCGTTCCACAGCCATGGTCGGGTGATCGATTGCCCGGTGAAACGGGGTGGCCGCCTCGTCGTGTTTCTTGGATACCTTGGCTCCGTGGCGGACCTTGGCGATCAGTTTCTGCTGGGGGCAGAAGTAGTTGGTCAACATCGCCTGAAGCTGCCAAATCTCGTTGAGTAGCAACAGCTCTGCGGCCGTGTCATAGCGGTGGTAGCCGACCACGGTGCGTACCACGGTCCAATTCTTCTGCTCGACGTGACAGCCGTCGT
>NZ_JAUMSQ010000586.1:0-456 GCF_030519285.1 Mycolicibacterium arseniciresistens | reverse complement strand
GGCGCCGCCGCCGGAGCGGCGTTCACCGCCGCCGTGGCGGTGCTGATCATCGCGTGCCCGTGTGCGCTGGGGCTGGCGACGCCGACCGCGCTGCTGGTCGGCACGGGTCGCGGCGCCCAGCTGGGCATCCTGATCAAGGGCCCGCAGATCCTCGAATCGACGCGGCGGGTCGACACGGTGGTGTTGGACAAGACCGGCACCGTGACGACCGGCCGGATGGCGGTGGCCGCCGTGCACCCCGCCGACGGCGTGACGACCGCCGACCTGATGCGGCTCGTCGGCGCGGTGGAAGACGCATCGGAGCATCCGATCGCCCGGGCGGTGGCTGCGACGGCCGCCGAGGCGGGTCCGCTCCCGGCGGTGACGGAGTTCGAGAACCACGGCGGCAGCGGCGTCACCGGCGTCGTCGCGGGCCGGACGGTGGCCGTCGGGCGGTTGGGCTGGCTGGCCGCCGAC
>NZ_JAUMSQ010000585.1:0-462 GCF_030519285.1 Mycolicibacterium arseniciresistens | reverse complement strand
GCGTGCTGGCGGTGGTGCCCGACCAGAAGGACGTCGACCTGCTGCACGAGGCCGTGGTGGCCCGCTGCGGCGCCGATGACACCGTGGCGCTGGCCGCGGGTCTCGGCCCGGCCGCGCGGTACCGGCGGTGGCTGGCCGTGTTGCGTGGCCGTGCCCGGGTGGTGATCGGCACGCGCAGTGCGGTGTTCGCGCCGGTGCACGACCTCGGGCTGGTGCTGGTGTGGGACGACGGCGACGACTCGCTGTCCGAGCCACGGGCCCCGTATCCGCACGCCAGGGAGGTCGCCATGCTGCGCGCCCACCAATTGCGTTGTGCGGCGGTCATCGGCGGCTGGACGCGCACCGCCGAGGCGCAGGCGCTGGTGCGGTCCGGCTGGGCCCACGACCTGGTGGCGGCGCGGCCCGTGGTGCGGTCGTGTTCGCCGCGGGTGGTGGGGCTCGAGGACGGCGGCTACGCCGAGG
>NZ_JAUMSQ010000584.1:0-505 GCF_030519285.1 Mycolicibacterium arseniciresistens | reverse complement strand
CGAGCGCCGCGGCGTCGATCTCGGTGCCGGCGCGGCCGCTCGACAGCACGGTGACGCCGCTCGATCGCGGCAGCGCCTCGCGCAGCGCCTGGAAATCCAGCCTGCCGCCCTCGAGCGACAGATCCGACCACCGCAATCCCGGTTCGGCCTCGGCGCCCAGCACCATGTCGATGCCGCCGCTCCACGGATCCGCGTCGACGAGCAGTGCGTCCGGGGCCACGTGCGACAGCGCCGCCGCGAACAGCGTCGCGCCGGCTCCGCCGCGGCCTGCCATCACTGCGATCGCCGTTCCGCGCCGGGCATCGCCGCGCCGCGATTCTGCGGCGTCGGCGAGTTCGGCGATCAGCGCCCGATCCTGGCCCGGCAGCGTGAGCACGTGCTGCGCCCCGACGGCGATGGCGGCCTGCCAGTCGCCGGCCTGCGGTTCGGCGCGCCCGACCAGGACGACCCGGCCTCGGCGTGGCAGTGTGCGCTGCGCGCATCGGAAGGCGCTCGGCGTGTCGAG
>NZ_JAUMSQ010000583.1:0-516 GCF_030519285.1 Mycolicibacterium arseniciresistens | reverse complement strand
TGGCCCGCGCGACCGGCGCGGCCGGCGTGCTCGTCGGCGGCCGCGTCACCGCCGAGGACGCCTACGCCTACACGAAGTTCGCGCGGATGGTGCTCGACACCAATGACATCGACTTCCGCGCCCGGCCGCACAGCGACGAGGAGGCCCGGTTCCTGGCCGCCCATGTCGCCGGAGCGCCGCGGACGGTGCGCTACGCCGATGTCGAGAACGCGCCCGCCGTCCTGCTCGCCGGGTTCGAGCCCGAGGAGGAGTCGCCGATCGTGTACCTGCGGCTGCGCAAGGCCGCACGCAAACGCGGTCTGCAGGTGCTGTCGATCGCCCCCTACGCGACGCGCGCACTCACCAAGATGTCCGGCCGGCTGATCCGCACCGGCCCTGGCGCCGAAGCCAACGCCCTCGACGCGCTGACCGACGAGCCGCTGCTGCGGATGCCCGGTGCGCTGATCCTGGTCGGCGAACGCCTGGCGACGTCGCCCGGGGCACTGTCGGCGGCGACCAGGCTGGCCGCGGCCACCG
>NZ_JAUMSQ010000582.1:0-521 GCF_030519285.1 Mycolicibacterium arseniciresistens | reverse complement strand
TCTGCGCTGGGTGGCGGCTGGCGGCGGCGCCGACTGGGTCGACGACCTGTGGCCCCTGCTCTCGGCGGCCGAGGTGGTGGTCACCCACGCCGGCCAGAACGCCATCGCCGATGTTGCCCTGGCCCAGGCGTGCGCCGTCGTGATCCCCGAGCAGCGGCCGTTCGGGGAACAACACGCCACCGCGGCCGCTCTCACGGAGGCGGGCATCGCAGTGTCGGTGCCACGCTGGCCGTCCGCCGACCGGTGGGCCGCACTGGTGCAACGCGCGCGCCACCAGGACCCGCGGCAGTGGAAACGGCTGCAGGTGGAAGGCGCCGCCGCCCGCGCCGCGGCGGCCATCGCCGCATGACCGGGCCGAGGACCGCCGTCATCACCGTCGTGCACGGCAGGCACCACCACCTGCGGGCGCAGAACGCGGGTCTGGCCCGGTCGGACGCCCGACCGGATGTGCGGTGCGTGGTGGCGATGGCGGATCCGGCGATCGCCGCCATCGCCGGAAACGAGGCCGACGTCGTCGACTG
>NZ_JAUMSQ010000581.1:0-522 GCF_030519285.1 Mycolicibacterium arseniciresistens | reverse complement strand
GGCGTGCAGGCCCGTGAGCGGATCGGCGATCGCGTCGCCGCAGAACTCCGGACCGTCGGCGCCCGCCACCACGAGGCCTCCGGAGACGGCGGCGTCGTCACCGAACGCCACCCACTCGGCGCGGTCACCGGCCGTGCCATGGCCGGTGATGCGCAGCCAGACCCGGCCGTCGCGCCCGTCGATGTCGTGGGGTCCGAGGGAGCGGCGGCGCAGCGCTGCCGGCCGCGATCCCTCGATCACCACGTCGGCGGCGCCGAGCAGTGCACTCAGGTCCGTCGCGTGATCGAAATCGACCACGTAGGAACGCTTTCCGTGATTCATCCAGTCGAAGAACGCCGGTGCGCCTGCACGGGTGCCGTCCGGGCGGTGCGGGCTCTCCACCTTGACCACGGTGGCCCCGGACAGCGCGAGCAACTGCCCGCACAGCGGGCCCGCCCACATCGACGAGAGGTCGGCGACGAGCAGACCGGCCGTGCTGCGCGGCGTCGCCGACCTGCCGAGTGGACGCACCACGGGTGCGGC
>NZ_JAUMSQ010000580.1:0-528 GCF_030519285.1 Mycolicibacterium arseniciresistens | reverse complement strand
CCGCGGCGGCGGTCGCAGAGCGCGGCCACCGCGGCGGGCGCCAGGTCGACCTGCGCGTCGAGGTCGGGCAGCACGACGAAGTCGTTCTGCGTGCCGTGCCCCTTGGCGAACTTCACCTGGTCAGGATACGTGCGTTCCTGCCCGCCGGCCTGATCCCCCGGGTCACTTCGTTCCTGCCCGCCGGACGGCCAGCGCCCGCTCCACGTTGTCAGTCGCCGCGCCGTCCAGCCACGTGATGCGGTGATCGCGGCGGAACCAGGAGCGCTGCCTGCGGACGTAGCGCCGGGTGCCGACGAAGGTCGGTTCGCGGGCCGCCTCGCCGTCGCCGCCGCCGTCCAGGTCGGCGATCACCTGTGCGTAGCCCAGCGCGCGGGCCGCGGTGACGCCGTCGCGCAGTCCGCGATCCAGCAGCGCGGTGACCTCCCCGACCAGGCCGTCGGCGAACATGGTGTCGGTGCGCTGCGCCAGCCGCTCATCGAGAACCGGTGTCGGCCAATCCAACCCGATGATCGCGGTGTCCCAGCGCGG
>NZ_JAUMSQ010000058.1:0-37826 GCF_030519285.1 Mycolicibacterium arseniciresistens | reverse complement strand
GCGGCGGGGATTCCCAGCGGGCGCAACCGCGCCTCCCACCCGGCCGCGGTGTCGGTGCGCAGCGCCGCCGTGACGACCGCCAGCACCTCCTCGCGGCGGGCCGCACGCTCGGCCATCGTCGGGAAGCCGTCGATGCCGGCCTCCGTGGCGAACAGCCGCCAGAACCCGTCATGGGTGATGAACAGCGCAAGATACCCCGCTGCGGTGGGAAACAGCTGCGCGGGAACGTAATACGAGTGCGCGCCGTTCGGGAAGCGGCGTGGCTCGACACCGTCGTTGAGGTAGGCCGCCGCGCGGTAGTTGAGCTGGGAGAGCATCACGTCGCGCAGTGAGACGTCCACCTGACCACCGCGACCCGACACGATCATCGCCAGCAGGCCAAGAGCGGCGGTCAGGCCGGTCGAATTGTCCGCCGAGGAATACCCGGGCAGCGTCGGCGGCCCGTCCGGGTCGCCGGTCATCGCCGCCACGCCGGTGGCGGCCTGGATCACGTAGTCGAACGCCGGGTCGTCGCCGCCGTCGAGGCCGAAACCCGTCATGGCGACGCACACGATCTTCTCGTTGAAGCGCCGCAGGTCCTCATAGGTCAGGCCGAGCTTGCGGATCACCGAGGGCTTCATGTTGACCAGCAGCGCATGGGATTCCGCGACCAGCTCGCCCAGCCGGCGCTGCCCGTCGGGCGACTGCAGGTCCAGGCAGATGTTCGACTTGTTGCGGTTCAGGCTGGCGAAGTAGCTGTCGCTGACCTGCCTGGAGATCTCACCGCCGGGCGGCTCGATCTTGACGACCTCGGCGCCCAGATCGGCCAGCATCATCGTGGCGTAGGGCCCGGCCAGCATGACGCCGACCTCCAGGACGCGGATGCCTGCGAGCGGTCCAGTACCGCTCATCGCACAGCTTTGGCGAGCTCGGCGATCACCTCACGCGTGCGGTGCTTCGAGGCGATCAGCTCGTCGCGGTTGTCGCCGATCGGCAGCAGCCGCACCGACAGGTCGGTCACCCCGGCGTCGGCGAACTGCTTGAACCGCGTCAGGATCGAGTCCTCATCACCCGCCGCGCAGAGATCGCCGACGTTGCGGGCGTCGCCGCGGTCTAGCAGCTTCTGGTAGTTCGGCGACGTCTCGGCCTCGGAGAGAATGCGATTCGCCCGCTCCTTCGCGGCGTCGATCTCGGAGTTCGCGCACAGGCACACCGGGATGCCCGCGACGATGCGCGGCGCCGGCCTGCCCGCGTCCGCGGCGGCCTTGGTGATCTTCGGCGCGATGTGGTCGCCGATGGCCTTCTCGTCGGCCATCCACAACACGGTGCCGTCGGCGTGCTCGCCCGCGAGCTGCAGCATCACCGGCCCGAGCGCGGCGACCAGCACCGGCAGCGGTGTCTCCGCGCCCAGCGCCGTCGGGTTGTGCACGGTGAAGTTGCCGTTCTCCACGTCCACCGGACCGGGACCGGACACCGCGGCGCTCAGCACCTCCAGGTAGTCGCGGGTGTAGCCGGCCGGCTTCTCGTAAGGCAGCCCCAGCATGTCGCGGATGATCCAGTGATGCGACGGGCCGACGCCCAGCGCCAGCCGTCCCCCGGCCATGGCGTGCACCGAAAGCGCCTGACGTGCAAGGGCGATGGGGTGCTGCGCCTGCAGCGGCACCACCGCGGTGCCCAGTTCGATACGCGAGGTGTGCGCGGCCATCAGCGCGACCATCGTCAGGCAGTCGAAGTCGTCGGGGACCTGCGGCATCCACGCGGTGTCCAGGCCCGCGGACTCCGCCCACTCGATGTCGGACACCAGCTTCTTGACCTTGCGGGCCATGTCGCCGCGCTCGGCCCCGATCATCACACCGAGTCTCATGTCACCGCACTTCCTTCGCCGAGTGTGAATCCTCGGCGGGCTTCAGGGCCGAAAACCGCCGACGTTTCACATTCGTCACTGAGTCGCCTTGTCGGTCAGCGCACGCACGTCACGCACCAGGTCCTCCAGCGAGGTGCCCGTCGGGAACACCGCGGCCGCACCCGCTTCCAACAGCTTGGGCACGTCGCTCTGCGGGATCGTGCCGCCGACCACGACCGCGATGTCCCCCGCATCGGCGGCCCGCAGCGCATCGACGGTGCGCGCGGTGAGCGCCACATGCGCCCCGGACAGGATCGACAGGCCGACCAGCGAGACGTCCTCCTGCAGCGCGATCGACACGATGTCCTCGATGCGCTGGCGGATGCCGGTGTAGATGACCTCGAACCCGGCGTCGCGCAGGGTACGCGCGACGATCTTGGCGCCACGGTCGTGTCCGTCGAGGCCCGGTTTGGCGACGAGCACGCGCGCGGGAGCTGACCCGGTCATCTAGAACACCACCGGCTGCTGGAACTCGCCCCACACCGACTTCAGCGTGGACACCATCTCGCCGACCGTGCAGTACGCGTTCGCGCAGTCGACCAGCTTGTGCATCAGGTTGTCGTCTCCCTCGGCCGACCGCGCGAGGGCGGCAAGTGCTTCCTTCACCGCGACGTTGTCCCGCTCGGCCTTGACCTTCGCCAGCCGCTTGAGCTGAAGGTCGCGCCCTTGCGCGTCGAGTTCGTAGGTGTCGATGTCCGGCGGCGGTTCGGCGGTGACGAACTTGTTGACGCCCACCACCGGCCGCTCCCCCGACTCGACCTCCTTGTGGATCTTGTAGGCCTCGTCGGCGATCAGGCCCTGGAGGTAGCCGTCCTCGATGCAGCGCACCATCCCGCCGTGCGCCTCGAGGTCACCCATGATCTCGACGATCTTCTCCTCGGTGGCGTCGGTGAGCGCCTCCACGAAGTAGGACCCGCCCAGCGGGTCGGCCACCCGGGTCACCCCGGTCTCGTAGGCCAGGATCTGCTGGGTGCGCAGCGCGAGCGTCGCCGACTCCTCGCTGGGCAGCGCGAACGGCTCGTCCCACGCGGCGGTGAACATCGACTGCACGCCGCCGAGCACCGACGCCATCGCCTCGTAGGCGATGCGCACCACGTTGTTCTGCGCCTGCGGGGCGTACAGCGACGCGCCGCCGGACACGCAGCCGAAGCGGAACATCGACGCCTTGTCACTGGTCGAGCCGTAGCGCTCGCGCACGATGGTCGCCCAGCGCCGCCGGCCCGCGCGGTACTTGGCGATCTCCTCGAAGAAGTCGCCGTGGGTGTAGAAGAAGAACGAGATCTGCGGCGCGAACTTGTCGATGCTCATCCGGCCGCGTTCGACGACGGTGTCGCAGTAGGTCACGCCGTCGGCCAGGGTGAACGCCATCTCCTGCACGGCGTTGGCGCCGGCGTCGCGGAAGTGCGCACCGGCCACCGAGATCGCGTTGAACCGCGGCACCTCGGCGGCGCAGAACTCGATGGTGTCGGCGATCAGCCGCAGTGACGGCTCGGGCGGCCAGATCCACGTCCCGCGCGACGCGTACTCCTTGAGGATGTCGTTCTGGATCGTGCCGGTGAGCTTCTCGCGGGGCACCCCGGCCTTCTCCGCCGCCGCGACGTAGAAAGCGAGCAGGATCGCCGCGGTGCCGTTGATGGTGAAGCTCGTGCTGATCTTGTCCAGCGGGATCGAGTCGAACAGGATCTCCGCGTCGGCGAGGGTGTCGACCGCGACGCCGACGCGGCCCACCTCCTCGCCGTACTCGGGATCGTCGGAGTCGTAGCCGCACTGGGTGGGCAGGTCCAGCGCGACGGACAGCCCGGTGCCGCCCTGGTCGAGCAGGTACCGGTAGCGGCGGTTCGACTCCTCGGCGGTGCCGAATCCGGAATACTGCCGGAACGTCCACAGCTTCCCGCGGTACCCGGACGCGAAGTTGCCGCGAGTGAACGGATAGCCGCCTGGCGGCGGCGGGTCGGCTTCCCGGTCGGCGGGCCCGTAGACGGGCTCGAGCGGGATGCCCGAGGAGGTCTGCACGGAGTCTGTCATCGATGGATAACGTACTTGCAAAAAATGAGAATGCCAATACCACTTGTGGGAAATGAGCGCCCACGTCCGCGCCTCACCTGCGCCTGACGACCCCCTGCCCGCACCGGACACCCCCGCGCCGACCTCGGCGGCTCGTGAGAGACAATCGGTGATTACGGCACTTGCGTCAAAAGAGAATGCCAATACCATCGAGGGCAAGTCCGAGGAGGCCCATGTCCAGCGAGCAAGCGTTCACCGACCGCACCATGGTGGTCTCCGGCGGCAGCCGGGGCATCGGCCTGGCGATTGCGATCGGCGCCGCCCGGCACGGGGCCAACGTCGTGCTGCTGGCCAAGACCGCCGAACCACATCCCAAGCTGCCCGGCACCGTCCACACCGCGGTCGCCGACATCGAGGCCGCGGGCGGAAAGGCCGTGCCCGTGGTGGGCGACGTGCGCAAGGAAGAGGACGTCGCGCGCGCGGTCGAGGCGGCCGTCGAGCACTTCGGCGGGATCGACATCGTGGTGAACAACGCCAGCGCGATCGCCACCGAGCCGACCGAGGCGCTGGCCGCCAAGAAGTTCGACCTGATGATGGACATCAACCTGCGCGGCACGTTCCTGCTGACCAAGGCCGCGCTGCCGCACCTGCGCAACTCGGCCAACGCCCACGTCCTCACGCTCGCGCCGCCGCTGAACCTCAGCCCGCACTGGCTGGGCGCCCACCCGTCCTACACGCTCTCGAAGTACGGCATGACGCTGCTGTCCCAGGGCTGGGCCGCCGAGTACGCGGACGCCGGCATCGCGTTCAACTGCCTGTGGCCGCAGACCTACATCGCCACCGCCGCGGTCGCGCACATCGGCGAGAAGGCGCTCGAATCGGCCCGCAGCCCGGAGATCATGGCCGACGCCGCCGTCGAGGTGCTGTCCCGGCCTGCGCGCGAGGCCACCGGCAACTGCTACATCGACTCCGAGGTGCTGGCTTCGGCGGGAATCACCGACCTGACCCGCTACGGTGGCGGAGACAACCCCACCCTGGACATCTTCGTCGACGAGGCGGACCGGCCATGAGCATCTCGCTGCTGCTGGAGATGGCCTCGTCCAGCGATCCCGACCGGACCGCCGTGGTCTCCAACGACCTGCGGCTGAGCGCGGGCGAGCTCAGCGCCCTCGCCGACGGCGGAGCGGGCGTGATCACCGCCTCCGGCGCCGCGCACGTCGCCTATGTGGGCACCGGCGGGACGATGTTGCCGCTGCTGCTGTTCGCCTCCGCGCGCGCCGCCGTGCCGTTCACCCCGCTGAACTACCGGCTCAGCCGCGACGGGCTGCGCGAACTGATCGAGCGGCTCCCCGACGCGCTGGTGATCGCCGACGCCGACTACCGCGACGTCGTCGGCGAGGCCGGACGCCAGACGATGACCTCCGACGACTTCCTCGCGGCCGCCCGCACGGCCGAACCGGTCGCCGAGTTCGCCGACCCCGATGCCGTCGCGGTGGTGCTCTTCACCTCGGGCACCACGTCGCGGCCGAAGGCCGTCGAGCTCACCCACAACAACCTGACGAGTTATGTCACCGGCACCGTCGAGTTCGGCTCCGCCGCAGAAGAAGACGCCTCACTGATCTGCGTGCCGCCCTACCACATCGCCGGGGTCGGCGCGGCGATGTCCAACCTCTACGCCGGCCGGAAGATGGTGTACCTGCCCGTCTTCGACGCCCGCGAATGGATCCGGCTGATCCGCGACGAGCACGTCACGACGGCGACCGTGGTGCCCACCATGCTCGATCGCATCGTGACGGCGCTGCAGAGCGAACCGGTCGAGTTGCCGACGCTGCGCAACCTCGCCTACGGCGGATCCAAGGTGGCGCTGCCGCTGGTGCGCACCGCGCTCGAGCTCCTGCCCGACGTCGGCTTCGTCAACGCCTACGGCCTCACCGAGACCAGCTCGACGATCGCCGTGCTCGGACCCGACGACCACCGTGCGGCGTTCGGCGCCGACGATCCGGTCGCGGCGCGCCGTCTCGGCTCGGTCGGCCAGGTGGTGCCCGGCATCGAGGTGCAGATCCGCGCCGACGACGGCACCGTGCTCGGCCCCGGTGAGACCGGTGAGCTCTATGTGCGCGGCGATCAGGTGTCCGGTCGCTACGCCGAGATCGGTTCGGTGCTCGACGCCGAGGGCTGGTTCCCCACGAGGGACGTCGCGCTGCTCGACGAGCAGGGCTACCTGTTCATCGGCGGCCGGTCCGACGACACCATCATCCGCGGCGGCGAGAACATCGCGCCCGCCGAGATCGAGGACGTGCTCGTCGAACACCCCGACGTCCACGACGTCGCGGTGATCGGGCCCGAGGACCCGCAGTGGGGCCAGATCATCGTCGCCGTCGTCGTCCCCGCCGCCGGAGCCGACCCCGACCCGGACCTGCTGCGCGAGCACGTCCGCAGCCACCTGCGCGGTTCGCGCACCCCCGACCGCGTGGTGTTCCGCGACGAACTGCCCACCAACGCCACCGGCAAGGTCCTGCGCCGCGAGCTGATCCACGAATTCCAGACGGCCACGAAGGAGCCAGCATGATCAAGAACGGCACCCGCCTGCAGAGCCAGGTCTGCGACACCCAGGTGATCGTGGTGCGCAGCGCCGAGAGCCTGGACGACCTGCGGGCCGGCGGCGCACCGATGGTGCCGCTGGACGGGGAGAAAGCGGCCGACGCGACCCTCGACCCGGCGCTGTCCGACGGGAACGTGATGGGCAAGCGCTACGTCGACGACAACGGCGCCGAAGTGTTGGTGACCAAGGCCGGAAAGGGCACGCTGGCCGTCGGGGACACCCCACTCAGCCTCAAGGAGGCCAAGCCGCTGCCCGCCAGCGACTGACGAGGTATCGGGGCGAGGGGTCGTGGCGCCGCCCGGCCGACTGCGCGCCAGATACGGCGCCGGACTCGCGCTTGCCTACCTGCTGACCGCCGCCGAGGTGGTCGCGATCGCCGTCTCGCTGAGCGCGCAGAGCGTCACCGACGCCCAGGCGCTGCTCAGCAGACAGAATCTGATCGCCACCGTCGTGCTGGTCGCCGTCGGCACCGCAGCCGTCTCGGTCGGCGGCGTCCTGCTGATCGAGCCGGCCCTCCGCCTGCTGAAGGGCGGCGATCGGGATCTGGGCAACCTTCGGACGGTCCGCAACCTGACCCACTGGCAGTCGGCGATCCTGTTGACGCCGTGGGCCGTTGCCGCCGCGGTGATGCTCTCCCTCAACGCTGATGAGGGCGGCGGCGTCATGACGGTGATCGCCTTCGCGGTGCTGTTCGGGACGACCGCGACGGTGGCCACCGGCTTCCTGTTCACCCAGAGCACGCTGCGGCCGGTGATGACCGTGACCGCCGGGGACCTCGCGCACGCCGAGGCCGTCCCGGGTGTCCGCGCGCGGCTGATCCTGATGTGGACGGTGTGCACCGCGCTGCCCGGCGCCGGCATCGTCGCCCTGACCATGTTGCGCCGCAACGGCTGGCTGATCTCCCGGGACGCGTCGGTGGAGGTCCCGGTGCTGGTGCTCGCCATCGTCGCGGTCATGCTCGGCCTGCGGGCGATGATCGTCGTCTCGCGGTCGATCTCCGATCCGGTGCGCGACGTGGTGGCGGCGATGGCCGAGGTCGAGCGCGGCGACATCGGCCGCCTCGTCGACGTCTACGAACGGTCCGAGATCGGGCGCCTGCAGAGTGGCTTCAACCGGATGGTGATCGGGCTGCGCGAACGCGACCGGTTGCGCGACCTGTTCGGCCGCCACGTCGGTCCCGAGGTGGTCCGCCGCGCGATCGAGGGCACCGAAGCCGTCGCCGGTGACGTGCGCGAGGCCGCGGTGCTGTTCATCGACCTCGTCGGGTCCACCGAACTGGCCACCCATCGGGACCCCCAGCAGGTGGCCGACATCCTCAACGATTTCTTCCGCATCGTGGTCGCCGCCGTCGACGACAACCATGGCCTGGTCAACAAGTTCCAGGGCGACGCCGCGCTCGCGGTGTTCGGCGCACCGCTGCCCATCGACCGGCCGGCCACCGCGGCGCTGACCACCGCAAGAACCCTGAGCATCGAATTGGGATGTCTGTCAGTCGACTTCGGCATCGGGGTGTCGGCCGGTCCGGTGTTCGCCGGCAACATCGGCGCGGAGAACCGCTACGAGTACACCGTCGTCGGCGACGCGGTCAACGAGGCCGCGCGGCTCGCCGACCGCGCCAAGGGCGTCGATGCCCGGGTGCTGTGCTCAGGCGTCGCGCTGCGCGCAGCCGACGACACCGAACGGCGACGGTGGGCCGAGCACAGCCGGGAGGTGCTGCGCGGCCGGGCCGAACCCACCGACATGTGGGCGCCGACCGCCGCCCGCTGATCCGGTCGAGATCGGCAGGTTACATCCCGAACGCCACCGGGAACCCCCGGACATGACCTCCGATGTCAGGGCCGCCGAACCGGCGGCGGTACGCCAGGCCGTGCGCGGTGCGGCGATCGGCAACACCGTCGAATGGTTCGACTTCGCCGTCTACGGTTTCCTCGCCACCTACATCGCCGCGAAGTTCTTCCCGTCCGGCGACGAGACCGCCGCACTGCTGAGCACCTTCGCCATCTTCGCCGCCGCGTTCTTCATGCGGCCGCTGGGCGGACTGTTCTTCGGGCCGCTCGCCGACCGGATCGGGCGCCAGCGGGTGCTCGCGCTCGTCATCCTGCTGATGTCGGCGTCGACCTTCGCCATCGGCCTGGTGCCCAGCTACGACTCGATCGGCGTGTTCGCCCCGGCGCTGCTTCTGGTGCTGCGGTGCCTGCAGGGCTTCTCCGCCGGCGGCGAGTACGGCAGCGGAGCATGCTTTCTCGCGGAGTACGCGCCAAACCGCCACCGCGGCTTCGTGGTGGCGTTCCTGGTCTGGTCGGTGGTGATCGGCTTCCTGCTCGGGTCCATCACCGTCACCCTGCTCGAGGCCGCGCTGAGCGAGCAGGCGATGGAGAGCTACGGGTGGCGCATCCCGTTCCTGATCGCCGGAGTGCTCGGCGGCGTCGGCCTCTACATCCGGCTCCGCCTCGGCGACACACCGGAGTTCGAGCGGCTCAAGAAGTCCGGCGAGGTCTCCGAGTCACCGCTGCGCGAGGCGGTCACCACCTCGTGGCGGCCCATCCTGCAGATCATCGGCCTGGTGATCATCCACAACGTGGGCTTCTACGTGGTCTTCACCTTCCTGCCGAGCTACTTCACCGAGACATTGGGCTTCACCAAGACCGACGCGTTCGTCTCCATCACGGTGGCCAGCGTCGTAGCGCTCGTGCTGATCCTCCCGTTGGGTGCGCTGTCGGACCGGGTGGGCCGCAAACCACTGCTGATCGCGGGCGCAGTCGGGTTCGCGGTGTTCAGCTATCCGCTGTTCTGGCTGCTGAACTCGGGATCGCTGGCGGCGGCCGTCGCCGCCCATGCCGGCCTGGCCGCGCTGGAAGCGGTGTTCGTCTCGGCCTCGTTGGCCGCGGGCGCGGAACTCTTCGCCACCAAGGTGCGCTCGAGTGGCTACTCGATCGGCTACAACACGTCGGTCGCCCTGTTCGGCGGCACCACGCCCTACATCGCCACCTGGCTGACCGACCGCACCGGCAACGAACTCGCCCCTGCGATCTATCTCGTCGTCGCCGCGGTCATCACCCTCGCCACCATCATGACGATGCGGGAGACCGCGGGCCGGCCGCTGCGCGACATCGTCGAATAAGACTGCCGGGCGGGCGATCACGCGATACCGTGACCCATGACCACCCCCGCGGGCGTGCCGCCGCGCACCTCGGGCCTGCGGGTCGCGCTGGCCAGCTTCATCGGCACCACCGTCGAGTACTACGACTTCCTGATCTACGGCACCGCGGCCGCCCTGGTCTTCCCGAAGCTTTTCTTCCCCGACGTATCGCCGGCGATGGGACTGCTGCTGTCGTTCGCCACCTTCGGGGTCGGGTTCTTCGCTCGGCCGCTGGGCGGAATGGTGTTCGGACACTTCGGCGATCGCATCGGCCGCAAACGGATGCTGGTGTACTCGCTGCTGCTGATGGGGCTGTCGACGGTGCTGATGGGGCTGTTGCCGACCTACGCACAGATCGGGTGGGCCGCGCCGGTCCTGTTGACCCTGCTGCGTTTGGTGCAGGGGTTCGCGGTCGGCGGCGAGTGGGGCGGCGCGACACTGATGGCCGTGGAGCACGCGCCTGCGGCCAGAAAGGGCCTCTACGGCGCCTTTCCGCAGATGGGTGCGCCCGCGGGCACCGCGACGGCCACACTCGCCTTCTACGCGGTGTCGCTGCTGCCCGACGACCGGTTCCTGTCCTGGGGCTGGCGAATCCCCTTCCTGGCCAGCGCACTTCTCATCGTCATCGGACTGGTGATCCGGCTGTCCATCGCGGAGAGCCCGGATTTCGCTGCGGTGCGTGAGCGCGCCGCCGTGGTGCGGATGCCGATCGTGGCGGCGTTCCGCAGGCACTGGCGCGAGATCCTGCTGGTGGCCGGCGCCTACCTGTCCCAGGGTGTGTTCGCCTACATCTGCGTGGCGTACCTGGTGTCCTACGGCACGACGGTCGCCGGGATCAGCCGGGCGCAGGCGCTTTTCGGCGTGTTCGTCGCCGCACTGGTGGCGGTGGTGCTCTACCCGCTGTTCGGCGCGCTGTCGGACCGGGTGGGGCGCAAGCCGGTGTTCCTGACCGGCGTGGTCGCGATGGGTGTGTCCGTGGTGCCCGTTTTCGCGCTCATCGACACCGGTGACCCCGGGTTGTTCCTGCTCGCGCTCGTCCTGGTGTTCGGCATCGCGATGGCGCCCGCGGCAGGCGTGACGGGGTCGTTGTTCAGCCTGGTGTTCGACGCCGACGTGCGCTACAGCGGGGTGTCGGTGGGCTACACCCTGTCGCAGGTGGTCGGTTCGGCGTTCGCACCGACCATCGCCACCGCCCTCTACGCCGCCACCGGAACCAGCGACTCGATCGCGGCGTACCTGATCGGGGTGTCGGTGATCTCGGCGATCGCGGTGAGTCTGATGCCCGGCCCGTGGCGGGGCAACCCAGCCGCGTGACCGCGTGTCAGGTGTCGATCGCTGCGATCGCCTCGGCGGTGCTCAGGTCGGCGTAGGCGAACGAATAGCGTTGCGCCAGGGCCAGAGCGATGTCGGGGCGCTGCCACAGTTCGCCCGCGCTGGCGGTGCACAGCCACAGCGTCAGACCGTGTGCCACCGACGCCCGGTAGCGCAGCCAGACCTCGTCGGACGACGGCGCCTCGTCGGCGGGCAGGCCGAGCGAACCGCGGTACTCCTCGAGCAGGTCGC
This sequence comes from Mycolicibacterium arseniciresistens, assembly GCF_030519285.1. Classification (NCBI taxonomy): domain Bacteria; kingdom Bacillati; phylum Actinomycetota; class Actinomycetes; order Mycobacteriales; family Mycobacteriaceae; genus Mycobacterium; species Mycolicibacterium arseniciresistens. The sequence continues at coordinate 26,636 of NZ_JAUMSQ010000058.1, read as the reverse complement.
GTTCGCTGCTGCGGCGGTCCTCGGTGGTCAGCGCGCCCTGCAGGAAGTACCCCAGGTCCAGCGACCAGTTGCCGCGCCGCGCTACCTGCCAGTCCAGGAAGCCGATCTCGCCGGTGGGCAGCAGGTAGGTGTTGCCGATGTGCGGATCGCCGTGCAGCAGAGTCTGCGGCGACTTCGTCAGGCTGCGGATGTAGGGCGCCCAGATGTCGCCGATGAGTCCGCTGATGGTCAGTGCCATCACCTCGTCCGGCGCGTCGTCACCCAGTCGGTCGAGCGCGGCCTGCAGGGGCGCCGCGCCCATGCCCTCCCAGGGCACGAACGGTTCCAGCCATTCCAGTTCGGGTGTCTGCGACCGTGCGCCCCAGTACTTTCCGTGCATCCTGGCCAGGCCCCGCACCCCCGTCGCCGCCTGTTCGACGGTCAACGGCCGGGTGGCGTCGCGCGGGTCGGCACCACGGACGGTCAGGTCTTCCATGACCAGGATGAAATCCTCGCGGGCCTCGTCGATCACGGCGGCGTACACGGTCGGGTGCTCCAACGGCAGCTCGACGCCCGAGTTGAACAACCGGGGCTCGTGGAAAAGCCCACTGGTCAGCCGCACCAGATCGCGATGGCCGGGGTCGACCGCCTTGACGAACACCGTCTCCGGCCCCGAACCCGAGGTGTAGCCCAGCCGCAGCCGGGCCCGCCGGTTGGTGCCGTCGTCGCGCAGGTCGACACTGACCGAGCCCACCACCGCGTCCGGGTGGTGATCACCGAGCGCCGCGGTCATCCAGACCGGGGTGATGTCGTCCCAGTCGTTCGGGACCGTCAACTCGACGCTGGTCATCGGACGATGGCGGGCATCGAATCCCAGCCGCGCACAGTCGAAGTGGGCGAGAGGGCGGCGTTGGCCATGTCGACGTCCCATTCCGGGAAGCGTTTGAGGATCTCCTCGAGCGCGATGCGGCCCTCCAGCCGGGCCAGCGCCGAGCCGAGGCAGTAGTGGGTGCCGACACTGAACGCGAGGTGCTGGCGCGGTTCGCGGTGGATGTCGAACACGTCGCCGTCGGGCGGGAACTGCCGGTGATCGCGCACCGCCGCGCCGATCAGCATCATCATCACGCTGCCCTCCGGCACGGTCTGGCCGTGGATCTCGACGTCCCGGGTGACGTAGCGCGCGACGTGCGGCGCGGGCGGCTCGAAGCGCAGCAGCTCCTCGATCGCCTGCGGGATGAGCGACGGGTTCTCGACGAGTTCGCGGCGCTGGTCGGGATGTTCGGCGAGCACCTTGGCCGCCCAGCCGATCAGGCGGGTGGTGGTCTCGTTGCCCGCGCCCGCGACGACGTTGATGTAGATCAGCAGTTCCTCGCGGCTGAGGTGGCGCCTGACCCCGTGCTCGTCGGTGAATTCGACGTTGAGCAGCTCGGTCATGATGTCGTCGGAGGGGTTCTCCGTGCGCCAGTCGATGTAGGCCTCGAAGATGGAGCCGTCGACCAGGCCGTCCTGCGCGGCTGCCATCGGCTTGCCCGCCTCGGTGCGCAGCTGCGCGTTGCCGTGGTCGCGGATCTTCTCCTGGTCCTCCTCGGGTATGCCGAGCAGTGCGCTGATCACCCTCATCGGCATGATGGCGCCGAAGTCGGTGATGAAGTCGAACCGTCCCGACTCCATCGCCGGATCGAGGCTCTGGGCGCAGAATTCGCGGATCTTGGGCTCCAGCGCGTTGACCTTGCGCGGGGTGAACATCCGGGCGAGCAGCTTGCGGTGGATGTCGTGGATCGGCGGGTCCTCGAAGATCACCGTGCCCGGCGGGATGTCGATGTTGGCCTTGATGAGCTCGACGATCGCACCGCGCGCGGAGCTGAACGTGCCGTGGTCGACGAGCGCCTTGCAGACGTCCTCGAACCGGCTCACCGCATAGAAGTCGTGCTGGGCGTTGTAGTAGAGCGGCGCCTCTTCGCGCAGGCGCTTGAACATGGGATAGGGGTCGGCATTGAGTTCGACGTCGTAGGGGTCGAAGTAGACGCCGGGGCTGGCACTCACGGTCACGGAAAACCCTCTCTTTACGCGAGAGGCAGCTTACACGCGTAAGTATTACAAGTAACCCCCGATCTGTTAAGCGGTCGGCTTAGTGATCAGGTCGATTCGCGCTGGATCAGCGTGGCCACGTGCTCGATGCCCGGGTCGTGCTCGGTGGGGTAGCCGAGCTCGGCCATCATCGCGGCGACGGACACCTCGACGATCACCCGTGCGTCGAAACCCACAGAGGTCAGCGGCGGTCCGCTCACCGCGCCGAGCGGGCGGGCGTCGACGCCCATCACGGCCAGGTCCTCGGGGCAGCGCAGGCCCGCCTGACGCAGCCCGTGCAGCACCACGAAGGCCGTCTCGTCGCTCTGGGCGCAGACCGCTGTCACTCCGTCGTCGACGAGCGTGCGCACCTGATCGGCCGCGCCGGTCCCGTCAGTGGCGAAGGTGGCGACCTCGAGGTCGGGCATGCCTCGCGCACGTGTTGCGATACGCAACCCCTCGAGCCAGTAGTCCCCCAGCGGGCGCAGGCGGTCGATGTCGGAGTGGGCGAAGGCGATCCGGCGGTGCCCGCGCTCGGCGAGGTGGCCGATCCGCAGCTCGCCGATGGACAGGTGCAGCGCGCCCATCGCGCGCAGCTGGGCGCTGCCGAGGTGGATCTGCGGGATGCCGCGGGCGCTCACCGCCGCCAGCGCGGCACCGGTGAGGGGGAACACGCTGGTGACAGCCGCCGGATCGAGGTCGGTGACGGCGTCGATCACATTGCGGTCGTCGTCGGTCTCGAACTGCAGCGACAACACGATGCCGTGGCGGGCCAACGCGGTGGTCAACCGGCTGCCGACCTCCATGGGCAGTTCGCCGAGCGCGATCCGCGGGACGATGTAGAGCACCACACCGCTGCCGCCGACGGCGAGGTTGCGGGCTGCGAGATTCGGCCGGTAGCCGAGGCGGTCGGCGGCGTCGCGCACCGCCGCCCTGGTCTGCGGCGAGATCCGCTGACCCTCGACGTTGTTGAGCACGTAGCTGACCGTGGCCGTCGAGACCTTCGCGAGGCGTGCCACGTCGGCCTTGGTCGGCCTCGCCGCTCCCCTCACTGCCACGGGGTCATCGTCGCACGTCAGGCCGCAGACCGACGGGCCTCGGCACCGCCGGCTGCCAGCGGGCGGCCCGCGGACTCCCGCAGCGTCAGCAGGGTCGCCGCCGACACCACCGCCGCGACGATCAGGTAGACGGCCGGCGCGAGGTTGTTCCCGGTCTCGCTGATCAGCCAGGTGACGACGTAGGGCGTGGTGCCGCCGAACACCGCGACCGAGATGTTGTAGCCGATCGAGAAGCCGCTGTAGCGGACCCGGGTGGCGAACAGTTCCACCCCCGCGGTCACCGCCGCGGCCACGTAGACCGACTCGACGGCCGCCAGCACACAGTGCGCGACGACGGCGGCGACCACCGAGCCCGAGTTCAGCAGCAGGAACAACGGATACGCCCCCACCGCGAATGCCACCGCCCCACCGATGAGCAGCGGCCTGCGCCCGATCCGGTCCGACAGCGCCGCGAGCGGCAGGATCAGCACCAGCGCGACCAGGCTGGCCAGCGTGACCGAGACGAACGACGTCGTCCTGCTGAGCTGCAGCGTGCTGATCATGTAGGTCGGCAGCACCGTGAACACCACGTAGTAGCCGACGTTGAAGACGACGAACAGGCCGATCACCTGCAGGATGGGCCGCAGCGCCGTGGTGGCGGCCTCGCGCAGCGGCGAGGCGGCGACGTCGTCGGACGCGCTGAGCGCTTCGAACTGCGGGGTGTCGTCCAGCTTGAGCCGGATGTAGAGGCCGACCAGGCCGAGCGGTGCGGCGATCAGGAACGGGATGCGCCAGCCGTAGCTCTCCATCGCCGCGGTGGACAGTGTCGCCTGCAGGACGGTGACGGTGATCGAGCCGAGCAGGAAGCCCAGCACACCGGACCAGGCGATGAACGTGACGGTCAGCCCGCGCCGGCGATCGCGGGCGTACTCTGCGAGATACACTGCGCCACCGCCGTATTCGCCGCCAGCGGAGAAGCCCTGTAGGCACCGCAGGACCAGCAGCAGCAGCGGGGCCGCGACGCCGATCGCCGAATAGGTGGGCAGCAGGCCGATCCCGAGTGTGGCGGCCGACATCAGCAGGATCACCAGGGCCAGCACGCGCTGCCTGCCGATGCGGTCGCCCAGTGGCCCGAACACGAATCCACCGAGCGGACGCATGAAGAAGGCCGCCGCGAAGATCGCGAACGTCTTGAGCAGTGCGGCGGTGTCGTCGCCGGAGGGGAAGAAGTTCGCCGCGATGAACGTCGCCAGGAAGCCGTAGATCGCGAAGTCGAACCACTCGACGGCATTGCCGATCGACGCGCCGGTGACGGCCTTGCGCACCGCGGCGGTGTCGGCCTGGCGGACGGGGGCGGGCTGGCTGTCCATGGCGAGACGGGAGCCTACACCGCACTTACCCGCATAAGTAGTGGTTCAGAGCCCGAGCCGGACGGGCCTCGCCGGTCAGAGCCGGCTGATCGCCTCCGACGCCTCGGACGCCGAGATCCGGCGCCTGTCCAGGGCCTCGCTGATCGCCTTGACGTCGGACACCATCTCCGCGTACTCACGCAGCCGCATCAGTTGCCGCTTCATCGGCCTTCCTTTCGTCGCCTCTTCGTTCAATCCAACGCCGCGGCGCCGCCGCCGACGTCGCGGAGCGCGGTGAGGTCGGTCACGACGGCGGTGACGTTGCGCACTGCGGCAACCGATCCGGATGCAGGCCACACGATCGCGTCACACCGGGCCCGCCGGGTTGCATACTGCTCACATGTCAGGTGTGCGATGAAAGCCGTGAGCTGTCGGGCCGGTGCGCTGGAGGTCGTCGAGTTGGCCGACCCGACGCCGGCCGACGGTCAGTTGGTGCTCGACGTGACGCGCTGCGGCATCTGCGGTACTGATCTGCACGCCCGCCACCACGCCGACGAGCTGCTCGGGGTGATGGACGTGGTCGGCTACCGGGACTTCATGCGCAGCGACACTCCCGTGGTGATGGGGCATGAGTTCTGCGGGACTGTCGCCGAACGCGGCCGCCGCGCCGCGAAGGAGTTCAAGGCGGGCACCACCGTGGTGTCGTTCCCGTTCATGCGCGCCGACGGCGGCGTCCATCTCACCGGCCTGTCACCGAAGGCGCCGGGCGGCTATGCCGAACAGGTGGTGGTCGAGGCGGCGATGAGCTTCGTCGTGCCGAACGGGCTCGCCCCCGACATCGCCGCACTCACCGAGCCGATGGCGATCGCACTGCACGCCGTGCGACGCAGTGAGATCGCCAAGCGCGACACCGCGATCGTGCTGGGCTGCGGGCCGGTCGGGCTCGCCGTCATCTGTCACCTCAAGGCGCTCGGCGTGTCCAAGATCGTGGCGAGCGACTTCTCCCCCGGCCGCCGGGCGCTGGCCACCCGCTGCGGCGCGGACGTGGTGGTGGACCCCGCCGTCGACTCGCCATACGCCGCTGCCTCCCAGAAGGGCGCGATCACCGACGTGCCCGCCCTGTACGAGCTCGCTATGTCGTCGATGGAGAAGCTGCGACGGCTCCCCGGCTGGGCGCACGTGTACCGGGCGGCCGACGCGCTGGGCGCCGCGGGCCCGAAGCGGCCGGTCGTCTTCGAATGTGTCGGCGTCCCCGGCATGATCGACGGCGCCCTCGCCGGCGCGCCGCTGCAGTCGCGGGTGATCGTCGTCGGCGTCTGCATGGGCGAGGACATGCTGCGGCCGTCGATGGGCATCGCCAAGGAGATCGACCTGCGCTTCGTGTTCGGTTACACCCCGCTGGAATTCCGCGACACCCTGCATCTGCTCGCCGACGGCAAGGTCGACGCGTCGGCACTGGTGACCGGCACCGTGGGCCTCGACGGCGTGGCCGCCGCGTTCGACGCGCTCGGCGATCCGGAGGCGCACGCGAAGATCCTCATCGACCCCGCGAGCAGCGCGACGGCTCCGGTGGCCACGGCGTGACCGACACACCGGCGCCCACCGGGGTCGCCGGCGAGGTGGTCGGCAGCCTCGGCCCGAACTGGTTCGCGTCGGTGATGGGCACCGGCATCGTCGCGACGGCCGCGGCGACACTGCCCGTGCACCTGCCCGGACTGCGCGCCTTCGCCCAGGGCGTGTGGGTGTTCGCCGCCGCGCTGCTCCTGGTGCTCGTGATCGCGGTGACGCTGAACTGGGCACGGCACCCGACCATCGCGCGCGGTCATGCCCGCAACCCACAGATGATCCACTTCTACGGCGCCGCACCGATGGCGTTCCTCACCGTGGGGGCGGGCACGTTGCTCCTCGGCGCCGATCTGATCGGCACGGACCTGGCCGTGGACATCAACTGGCTGCTCTGGTCCGTCGGCACCGCGGGCGGGTTGTTCACCGCAATGACCATCCCGTTCCTGATGTTCACCCAGCACGAGGTGGAACCGGACGCCGCGTTCGGCGGGTGGCTGATGCCGGTCGTCCCGCCGATGGTGTCGGCGGCGACCGGTGCGCTGCTCATCCCCCACATGGCACCCGGCGCCGGACGGGCCACCATGCTCTACGCCTGTTACGCGATGTTCGGCATGTCACTGGTGGCCGCGCTGATCATCGTCACGATGATCTGGAGCAGGCTGACGCACTACGGCACATCGGGGACCGCACGGGTGCCGACGCTGTGGATCGTGCTCGGCCCGGTCGGCCAGTCCATCACCGCCGCAGGCACACTCGGCGGGCAGGCCCACCTCGCGGTGGACGCGCCGATCGCGCAGGCGTTCAACCTGCTGGCGATCCTGTACGGCGTCCCAATGTGGGGTTTCGGCGTGCTGTGGGTGGCGCTGGCGACATCGCTGACCGTGCGGACGCTGCGGCGCGGGATGCCGTTCGCCCTGACGTGGTGGAGCCTGACCTTTCCCGTCGGCACCTTCGTCACCGGCACCTCACAACTGGCCCTGCACACGGGCCTGCCGGCGCTGCGGGTCGCGGCGGTGATCGCCTATGCGGGGCTGCTGTGCACCTGGCTGCTGGTGGCGGTGCGCACCGCGCTGGGCAGCGCGCGCGGGGACCTGCTGCACCCGCCGCTGAACCCGGGCCCGGTGCGGGCGCGCAAGGATCCCGCCCGCTGAGGCACGGGGCCGTCCCAACGGATCGCCCGAGCCAAGTAAGGTGACCCTAATTTGGATCGCCCGCATGCGCCGCGGGCAAGCGAGGGGAGGCAACCGGTGTCCGACGGTTCGGAGTTCTCACTGGTGATCGGCTATGCCAGTGACATGGGGTCGGCCGAGTACGTCGCCTACCAGCTCGCCACGGCGCTCAAGGAGATCGGCATCGACGCCACCGAGACCGAGCTCAACGACATCGGCTACGACGACCTGCGCGGCGCCACCCACTTCATCGTCGTGGCATCGACCTGGGGCGACGGCGAGCTGCCGGACAACGGCACCCTGTTCTGGGAGATGCTGAGCGCGCAGGACGCCGACCGGCTGGACCATCTCGATTTCGCGGTCTTCGCCCTCGGCGACAGCGGCTACGAGCTGTTCTGCAACGCGGGCAAGATCATCGACGAGCGACTGGCCGAACTGGGAGCGACGCGCGTCGCCGACCGGGTCGACTGCGACGGCTACTACGAGTCGGAGTCCGAGGCGTGGATCCCGGACATGGTCAAGCTGCTGGAGGCGGCCCGCGCGGCGACCGGAGGCGCCGCACCGAGCGTGGTGGCCGTCGCGGCGCAGGAGGCCGATGCACCCGCACCGTGCCCGTGGACCCACCACAACCCGTACGCCGCCCGTCTGGTGGTCAACCGCAGGCTCAACGCCGCCGCCTCCGACAAGGAGGTGTGCCACTTCGAGATCGACCTCGGCGACTCGGGGATCACGTACGCGGCAGGCGATTCGATCGCCGTACACCCCGTCAACGATCCGGCGTTGGTCCAGGCGATGCTCAGCCGGCTGGGAGTCGGGGTGGATCACGAGGTCGACGGCCACGACCTGACGCTCGACGAACTGCTCCTCGAGCACTTCGAGATCCGGACGCCGTCGCGGGCCCTGCGGGATCTCGTCGCGTCGCGCATCGGGGACGCGCCGGCCGACGTCGACGTGCTCGACCTGATCGACATGGCGGACCTGGACGTCGACGAGGTGCTGGACACGTTGCGGCCGTTGCAGTTCCGCGACTACTCGATCGCCTCCAGCCCGCTGGAGCACCCGAATCGCGTGCACCTCACGGTGGCGACGGTGCGGCACGCGGTACGCGACCGTCGCCGCGGCGGCGTCGCGTCGACGTACCTGGCCGACCGGTGCCAGACCGTCCGGGTGCACCCGCGGCCGAACCACCACTTCCGGCTGCCCGCTCCCGACGTGCCGATCATCATGGTCGGGCCGGGCACCGGCATCGCGCCGTTCCGCGCCTTCCTGCAGGAGCGGCGGGCCAGCGGGGCGAGCGGGAAGTCCTGGCTGTTCTTCGGGGACCGCAGGCGCGCGACCGATTTTCTCTACGGCGACGAACTGCAGGGGTTCCTCGATGCGGGCGTGCTGAGCCGGCTGGATCTGGCGTTCTCCCGGGACGGACGCGACGAAGGCCGCCTCAAGGATTATGTGCAGCACCACATGCTGACCGCCGCGGAGGACCTGTACGCGTGGCTGGAGGACGGCGCATACTTCTACGTCTGCGGCGACGCCGACCACATGGCCCGCGACGTCGACCGCACACTGCACGACGTCGTCGCGACCGCGGGCGGCAAGTCGGCCGACGACGCCCACGCCTACGTCAACGACCTGATCCGCAGCCACCGCTACGTGCGCGACGTGTACTGAGTGCGGGCGGTGCCGGGTTGCGCGCTCACGGGCGTGTACGCACCCGCACGCGTCAACATTCGTTGACGCGCAGGGATGGGGGTGCCACCCGTGGACTGCTGGAGATATGAGTGCGGGCGGTGGGACTCGAACCCACACGTTCTTTCGAACACCGGCACCTAAAGCCGGCGCGTCAGCCAATTGCGCCACGCCCGCGACGCGTCAATCGTAGTCGGACGGCGGGTCGGCTCGGCGACGGCCGCGCGGTACCGTTGGACCATGTCCACTACACGGCGTAGGAGACCGGCGCTCATCGCGCTGGTGACCCTCGGCGCCGCCGGCTGCCTCGCCCTGGCGTGGTGGCAGTGGACCCGCTACGAGTCGGCGTCCGGTTCGTTCCAGAACCTCGGCTATGCGCTGCAGTGGCCGATGTTCGCCGGCTTCTGCTTCTACGCGTACTACAAGTTCGTCCGCTACGAGGACGCCCCACCCGAACCGACTCGCGGCGACGACGTCACCGAGATCCCCGCCGGCCTGCTTCCCGAACGGCCCGCGGCGGCCGACGCCCCCGACGACGACGATCCGACCCTGCGCGAGTACAACGCCTATCTGGCCGAACTCGCCCAGAACGACAACGAAGGCAGGACCACGCCATGACCGCGCCCGAGACACCGCAGGCCCCCACGCCCGTCGGCGTGAGCACCGAGACGATCCGCAAGGCGCTGCTCGGCTACCGCGTGCTGGCCTGGACCACCGGTATCTGGCTGATCGCGCTCTGCTACGAGATGGTGATGAAGTACGCCTTCGACAACGACTCGCTGGGCTGGATCGCCGTCGTGCACGGCTGGGTCTACTTCGTGTACCTGCTGTTCGCCGCCAACCTCGCGGTCAAGGTGCGCTGGCCGATCGGCAAGACCATCGGCGTGCTGCTGGCCGGCACCATCCCCCTGCTCGGCATCATCGTCGAGCACTTCCAGACCCGCGACATCAAGGCGCGGTTCGGGCTGTAGCCCCGGCGGGCACCGTCTCGCCGTCGTCCGCGGGGTCTGCCTTGCGGGCCGGGATCAGCAGTGCCATCACCGTCGCCAGCGCCGCCGCGCCCGCGGCCACCACCAGCGCGATCCGCAGCGCGTTCAGCGTCGGGAAGACCGCACCGCCGACCGTCACCGTCAGTCCGGCGAGGATCGCGCCGATCACGGCGCTCGAGATCGACGTGCCGAGTGCGCGGGCCAACGCGTTGATGCCGTTGGCCGCCGCGGTCTCCGACATCGGCACCGCGGCGTTGATCAACGCGGGCAGGCTCGCAAACGCCAACCCGACTCCCACGCTGACCAGCACGTTGAACATCATGACCTGCCAGGGACTCTGGATCAGCGCAAGTCCGGACAGGTACGACGCCGACACCACCGCTCCGCCGATCACCAGGGTGAACCTGGGGCCACGTACCGCCGCGATCCGGGCGGCGACGGGCGCCGACACCATCATCGCCAGGCCGCCGGGCGCCAGCCACAACCCGGTGTGCAGCATGCTCTGGCCGAGGCCGTATCCGGTCGACGCGGGCAACTCGAGCACCTGCGGCCCGATCAGCGACATGGCGAACAGGGCGAACCCCACCGCGATCGACGCCAGGTTGGTGGTCAGCACCGGCCTGCGCACCGTGGTCCGCAGATCCACGAGCGGCATCGGGGTGCGCAACTGCCACCAGCCGAACACCGTGAGCACCACCGCCGACCCGGCGAACATGCCCAGCGTCGTCACGCTCGTCCAGCCCCAGCCGCCGCCCTTGGAGATGGCGAGCAGCAGCAGCACCAGGCCGGCCGCCAATCCCACCGCGCCCGGTCCGTCGAAGCGGTCGGCCGACGCCGACGGGATGCGCGGCACCAGCGCCGCGAACAGCAGTCCGGACACGATGCCCAGCGCGGCGGCGAACCAGAACAGCGCGTGCCAGTCGAAGCTGTCGGCGATGACGGCCGACAACGGCAGCCCCAGTGCGCCACCGACGCCGAGCGAGGCGCTCATCAATCCCATGGCGGTGCCGACGCGGTGCGCGGGCACCGACGCCCGCAGCACGCTGATGCCCAGCGGGATGATGGGCATGCCGAAGCCCTGCAGGGCGCGGCCCACCACCATCAGCAGCAGCGAACTGCTCAGGGCGGCGATCAGCGAGCCGATGGTCAGCAGCACCGTGCAGATGATGAGAATCGGCTTGGGCCCGTGCATGTCACCGAGCCGGCCGAACACCGGTGTCGCGACCGCGGCCGTCAGCAGGGTGGCGGTGATCGCCCACGACGCATTCGACGCACTGGTGTTCAGCAGCGTCGGCAACTCGGGGATCAGCGGGATGACGAGCGTCTGCATCAGCGACACACTGATGCCCGCGGCCGCCAGCACCGCGACGATGATCCCGGGATGACGACGCACGCCGGGGATGCTACCCCTTAGGTCGTCTATGCAAACCCGGGCGGTGTCCGTCTCACTGCGACGGCGCGAGCTCCCCGAGCGCCTTCTCGGCCCCGCGGTTCAGCGGCACCGGACCGGTGTCACGCGCCGTCTCGACCTTGATGCCCCTCGCGGCGCCCACCGCCTGCTCCAGCTGCGACTTGCGGTCGAACAGCGTCTTGGTCAGCACGCACGCGAGGTTGGCGTCGACGTCGTCGCGCACCAGCAGCAGGTTCGGCACCACGATGGTCTTCGCATCGGCAGCGGCGCCGTAGGTCGCCGCGGGAATGACGCCCTCCTCGTACACCGGGCTGATCTCCTGCATCTTGGCCAGCTGCGGGGTGATGTCGAGGAACGTCACGGCGTCGCGCCGCGTGGTGAACAGGTCGGTGATACCCGGCGTCGGCAGACCGCCCGACCAGAACATCGCGTCGATCGAACCGTCCTTCATGCCGTCGACCGTCTTCGTCAGGTCGAGGCGCTGCGCGGCGACGTCACTCTGCGGGTTGAGCCCGGCCGACTCGATCAGCCGGTTGGCGATCACCTCGGTGCCCGAACCGGGCGAGCCCGTCGAGACGCGCTTGCCGCGCATGTCGGCGATGGACCTGATGCCCGCATCGGACCGCACTACCACCTGGGTGTAGTTCGGGTAGAGGCGCGAGATCGCCTGGATGGGTTGCTTCTCGCCGTCGAAGCCGCCCTTGCCCTCGACGGCGTCCGATGCGGTGTCGGCCAGTGAGAACGCCACCTGATACGCCCCGCCGACGAGCTGCTGGATGTTCTGCACCGAGGCGCCGGTCTCGGCGGCGGTGGCCTTCACCTTCCCGTCGGTCGCCGACGAGATCTGTTCTGCGTAGGCGTTTCCCAGCGAGAAGTACACGCCGGTGGCATTGCCGGTCGCGATCGCGATCCGGGTGTCACCGGACACCTCGCAGGTCACCTCGCCGCCGGTGTCGGCGGCCGGTTTGTCCTGGCGACCACCGCATCCGGTGATCGCCGCACCGACCATGAGCAGTCCCGCGCCCACCGCGATCGCACGTCTCATTCTCGTCTCCTCTTGTCGATGATGGCCAGCGCGACCGCCACGAGCAGGCACGCCAGTCCCGCCACGATGGTGACGGGATCGAGGAACAACAACAGCAGGGCGGATACGGCGCCGAACACCCGCGACACGCGGTTGGCCTCTCCGACGCCGAACACCCAGCCGCCGACCGCGACCGACAGCGCCGCGATCCCTGCGCACGCCGCCGCGGTCACCCACAGCACACCGATGACCGAACCGCGGCCCAGCAGATGCTCGCCCGGTTCGGTCACCACGAAGGCGATCGGCACCAGGAACGCAGGCAGGCCGTAGCGCAGCGTGTGCCACATCGTCGGGATGGCCCGCCCGCCCGTCACGGCCGACGCGCCCACCGCCGCAAGGGCCGTCGGCGGGGTGATCTCCGAGAGCACCGAGTAGTAGAAGACGAACATCGCCGCCGCGGGCGCGGGCACGTCGAGCTCGAGCAGCGCGGGCCCGATGATCACCCAGCCGATCACGAACGACGCCGTCACCGGGATCGCCAGACCGAGCACGGCCAGCGCGACCGCCGCGAAGACCGCCGTCAACGCGAGCATCAAGGTGCGGTTGTCGGTGATCGCGTCGACACCGCGCACCAGCACCGACGAGAACTGGGCGCCGAGTCCGGTCTTGGTCGTCATCGCGGTGATGACCCCGGCCGCCGCGCAGACCGCGACGACGGGCAGCACACCGCGCACGCCGGAAGCCAGCGCGTCGAACGTCCGGTGCGGCGTCAGCCGGTGCCTGCGGTCGAGGAACGACAGCGCGAACGCCAGCACCGTGGCGTACACCACGGCCCGGGTGGCGCTCACCCCGAACGCCAGCAGCACCACGATCGCGATCAGCGACGAGAAGTGATAGCCGAAGCGCAGCAGCAGTTTCCACGCCGACTGCGCTTCGAACTCGGCGGGCCGCACGCCGAACCGGCGGGCGTCCATCTCCACGGCCAGCAGGATGCCGAGGTAGTACAGCAGCGTCGGGATGGTGGCCCAGCCCAGCACCGTGAGGTAGGAAACCTCGAGGTACTCGGCGACGATGAACGCCGCCGCACCGAGCGTCGGCGGCGACAGCAGTGCTCCGACGCCGGCCGCCGCGAGCACGCCGCCGGCCCGCTCCGGGGTGTAACCGGCCTGCTTCATGATCGGCCAGGTGACGGCGCCGGTGCTGACGGCGGTCGCGGTGCCCGATCCGGAGACCGTGCCGAGCAGGAAGCCCGACGCCACGGTGGTACGCCCCGCCGCGCTGCGCGAGCGACGGAAGGCGGCCACCGAGAGGTCGACGAAGAACCGGGCCGCACCGGACCGTTCGAGCACCGCACCGTAGATGGTGAACAGCACGATGTAGGTGGCGGCCACGTCCAGCGGGGTGCCGAAGAACCCGCTGCCCGAGTTGTACAGCGCGTCGATGATCTGGTCGAAATCCAGTCCGGCGTGCGCGATGTCCCAGCCCTGCGGCAGCAGTCCGCCGTAGTACCCGTAGGCGAGGAACACCGCGCACACGATCGGCAACGCCCACCCCGTGGTGCGGCGGCAGGCCTCGAGGATGAGCACCAGCAGCAGCGCGCCCATCACCACATCGGTGGGTTCCAGCAGACCCTGCCGGTCCAGGAACGCGTTGTACCCGCCGCCGCCCGAGCCCAGCGCCATCGGCAGCACCGGGTACAGGCACACGAGCAGGGTGATGAAGGCCAGCACCCAGTCGAGGACACCGGGCCGGTCCTCGGGGTCGATGCGCGGCAGTCCGGACCGGTAGACCAGATACACCAGCGGCAGGGTGCCTGCCAGGAAGATGATCAGGTAGTACTGGCTGCCCTGCGGCAGCGGCCGGAACACCTGCCAGATCGTCAGGATCGCCACCGCGAACGCGATCACCGCGACGGCGCGGTCCACCCAGCCGCTGAGCTGACGACCTGGGCGCTCCTGGTCGTCGGTCTGCGGGATGTCGGTGAGAGCCGCCGACGGCGGTGGGGTCGACGGCGCCGTGGCAACCGACGTCGAGGGGCCGGGCTCTTGCGGCGTTGACCTCTCCATCGAGAGAGACGTTATGCCGCAACGCCTGCGTTCGTGGCTGATTGCGGTGAGTCGGTGCGATTGCCCGGAGCTCAGCCGCCGGTGAGCGCCCGCAGCGCCGGGATCAGCTGCGCCAGAGCGCGGCCGCGGTGTGACGCCGCGTCCTTCTCGGCGGGGCTGAGTTCGGCTGCGGTGCGGTCGTTTCCGTCCGGCAGGAACACCGGGTCGTAGCCGAATCCGCCGTCACCGCGCGGCGCCCCGACGATGCGCCCCCGCCACTCACCGCGTGCGACGGTGGTGTGCTCCGGCTCCGGTCCGGTGACCAGCGCGCACGCCGACACGAATGCCGCGCCGCGCCGCTCGTCGGGCACGTCGCGCATCTGGGCCAGCAGCAGCGCGGTGTTCTGAGCGTCCTCGCCATGGGTGCCGCACCAGCGCGCCGACAACACCCCCGGCATGCCGTTCAGCGCGTCCACCGCCAGGCCGGAATCGTCGGCGACCGCAGGCAGTCCGCTGGCGCGCCATGCATCGCGCGCCTTGGCGACGGCGTTCTCCTCGAACGTGGCGCCGGTCTCGGGCGCCTCCTCGAAGGGCGCCACGTCGTCGAGCGAGCGCAGCTCCAGCCCCGACACCCCGGCGGTGTCGAGGACGCGGCGCAGTTCGGCCAGCTTCTTGCGGTTGCGCGTTGCGACCAGGACGTCGACCACGACCGTCAGCTGCCGAACGCCTTCTTCGGCGGCGAGGACGGCTCCGGCAGCACGCCCGGGTAGGGCAACTCGAGCGCCTCGCGCTGCACGACGAACAACTGGTCGCAGGCGGCGAGCGCGACGTCGAGCAGCTTGTCCAGTGTCGAGCGCGGGAAGGTCGCGCCCTCCCCTGTGCCCTGCACCTCGACCAGCGTGCCGGTGTCGGTGGCGACCACGTTCATGTCCACCTCGGCGCGCGAGTCCTCCGTGTAGGGCAGGTCGACGCGCACCCGGCCGTCGACGACGCCGACGCTGACCGCGGCGATCGCGCAGGACAGCGGGCGCGGGTCGGAGAGCTTGTCGGCGGCCGCGAGGTAGGTCACCGCGTCGGCGAGGGCGACGTAGGCGCCGGTGATCGCCGCTGTGCGGGTGCCGCCGTCGGCCTGCAGCACATCGCAATCGATGGCAATGGTGTTCTCGCCAAGGGCATTGAGGTCGATGCAGGCCCGCAGCGAGCGGCCGATGAGCCTGCTGATCTCCTGCGTGCGTCCGCCCACCCGGCCCTTGACCGACTCGCGGTCCGAGCGGTCATGCGTGGCGGCGGGCAGCATCGCGTACTCGGCGGTGAGCCAGCCCTGGCCGGAGCCCTTGCGCCACCGCGGAACGCCCTCGGTGACGCTGGCGGTGCACATGACCCGGGTCTGGCCGAACTCCACCAGCACCGAGCCCGCCGGATGGGTGGTGAAACCGCGGGTGATCACGACGGGCCGCAGTTCGTCGTCGAGGCGGCCGTCTTCTCGTCTGGACACGCGCCAACCCTAACCGGTGAGCCGGGTGATTCAGCGGCGCGGGACGTCGAACGTCTCGCCGCAGACCACTGCGTGCACCGGGCCGTCGAATTCGGCCTTGGCTTCGCTGATCACGTCCTCGCGGGAGGTCCACGGCGGGATGTGGGTGAGCAGCAGTTCCGACACCCCGGCCGCGGCCGCCATCTGGCCGGCCTCGGTTCCGGACAGGTGCAGTTTCGGCGGCCGGTCCGGCGAATGCGTCCAGGACGCCTCGCACAGGAACACGTCGGCGCCGCGGGCCAGCTCCACCAGCGCATCGCAGACGCCGGTGTCCCCGCTGTAGACGAACGAGGCGCCGGACGGATCGGTGAACCGCATGCCATAGGACTCCGTCGGGTGGCACACCAGCCGGGGCAGCACGTTCAGGGATCCGATGTTCACGGCCTCGCCGTCGACCCACGGCCGGACGTCGAAGATGTCGGAGAAGTCGTCGATCTCGCCGCCCTCGGGAGACGACGCGGCGCCGAGCCGGGCCCAGGTGTTGGCCGGGCCGTACATCACCCCGCGGGCGGGCGCGGGTGTGGGGCCGTAGCGGCGCCACACGAACAGCCCCGGGAGGTCGAGACAGTGGTCGGCGTGCAGGTGCGACAGCAACACCTGGACGTCGTTGGGATCGGCGTATCGCTGCAGCGCGCCGAGCACGCCGCCGCCGAAGTCGATCACCAGTGGCGGGGTGTCGGGCGCGGTGAGGAGATATCCGGACGCCGGCGAATCAGGCCCGGTAACGCTACCGGAGCAACCGAGCACGGTGATTCGCACGCCCACTAGCTTGCCATGCCCGATACCTCGAGGACGAAAACATCACCGCTTTGCATCCGGCCGAAAGTCATACGTCACATCCTCGCGTCGGCGTGACGGCGAACCGGCCGCACACCGTCCAGACCGGGACCCAGGAAACGGGCCGCAAGGGTGGTGAACGCCTCGGGATCTCCGGTCGCCTCGAAGCTGCGCATCGGCGGTTCGGCGACGGGGTCATCGGGGTGCGGGCGCAGCAGATCCCGCTCGGTGAGCACGCGCAGCAGGTCCTTGGCGGTCTCCTCGGCGCTGGACACCAGGGTCACCTCGTCGCCCATCGCGAGCTGGATGAGCCCCGACAGCATCGGGTAGTGCGTGCAGCCCAGCACCAGGGTGTCCACCCCGGCGCGCTGCAGCGGCTCGAGGTAGCCCTCGGCCAGGCCGAGCACCTGACGCCCGCTGGTCACCCCGCGCTCGACGAAGTCGACGAACCGGGGGCACGCGACGGCGGTGACGACGGTGTCGCGGGCGGCGGCGAACGCGTCCTGGTATGCGCCCGATGCGACGGTCGCCGCGGTGCCGATCACCCCGATGCGGCCGTTGCGGGTGGTGGCCGCCGCACGCCGCACCGCGGGCCGGATCACCTCGACGACGGGCACCGGTGCGTAGCGTTCGCGGGCGTCGGCCAGGCACGCCGACGAGGCGGTGTTGCAGGCGATCACCAGGGCCTTGACGCCGCGGGCGACGAGGTCGTCGCCGATGGCGAGCGCATGGGCCCGGATCTCGGGGACGGTCAGCGGGCCGTAGGGACCGTTGCCGGTGTCGCCGACGTACACGATGTTCTCGTCGGGCAACTGGTCGATGATCGCCCGCGCAACGGTGAGGCCGCCGACGCCGGAGTCGAAGATGCCGACGGGAGCGCTGACATCCGTCACGACGTCAGGTACGGGTTCGCCGGGGTCTTGCGGCGCTCGCGCGCGGCGCGTTCCGGCTTCGACAGCAGATAGGCCGCGACGACGCCTGCCACCGCGCCGCAGAGGTGGCCCTGCCACGAGACTCCCGGGGTGCCGGGCAGCACACCCAGCAGCACGCCGCCGTAGACGAACAGCACGATGACGCCGACCACGATCTCCCACACCTTGCGGGTGAAGAAACCGAACACGATCAGGAACGCCAGCCAGCCGAAGATCAGGCCCGACGCGCCGATGTGATTGGTCTCGCAGCGCACGCCGACGTACGGGCAGTGCGCGCCGATGTTGCCGATCAGCCAGGTGCCGAGACCGCCGAGGATCCACACGATCGCGGTGGCGTAGATGAAACGCGAGAGCCCGGCGAGCGTCATCAGGAAACCGAGCACGAGCGCAGGCACGGTGTTGGCGATCAGGTGGTCCCAGTTGGAGTGCAGCATCGGGGCGAACACGATGCCCCAGAGCCCGTCGGACTCCAGTGGTCGGATCCCGTTGTCGTCAAGGCGGTGCCCGGTGATGTTGTCCCAGATCTCGATGACGTAGAGCAGCGCCACGAAGCTGAGCACGGTGAGGCCGCCGACGAGCCATGCCGGCCGCTTCTTCGACTTCGGCGGTTGCCCGGCGGCGTATCCACTGCCGCCGCCGTACCCGCTCATGCCCATAGCTGCCCTTCCAGCGCGTCCTCGGCGTCATCCAGGCTACCGGCGTATGCGCCGGTCGACAGGTACTTCCACCCGGCGTCGCACACCACGAACGCGATGTCGGCGCGCTGTCCGGCGGCCACCGCCTTGGCCGCCACCCCCAGCGCGGCGTGCAGGATCGCGCCGGTGGAGATGCCGGCGAAGATGCCCTCGATCTGCACCAGCTCGCGGGTGCGCCGGATCGCGTCGAACGACCCGACGGAGAATCGGCTGGTGAGCACGTCGGGGTCGTAGAGCTCCGGAATGAAGCCCTCGTCGATGTTGCGCAGCGCGTACACGCCCTCGCCGTACCGCGGTTCGGCGGCCACGATCGCGATGTCGGGTACCTGCTCGCGTAGGTAGCGGCCGGTGCCCATGAGTGTGCCGGTGGTGCCGAGGCCCGCGACGAAGTGCGTGATCTCGGGCAGGTCCGCCAACAGTTCAGGGCCGGTGCCCTCGTAGTGCGCGGCCGAGTTGGCCGGATTGCCGTACTGGTAGAGCATCACCCATTCCGGGTTCTGCGCGGCCAGCTCCTTGGCGTGCGCGACGGCGGTGTTCGAGCCGCCCTCGGCCGGCGAGTCGATGATCCGGGCGCCGTACAGCTCGAGCAGCTGCCTGCGCTCGATCGAGGTGTTCTCCGGCATCACGCAGATCATCCGGTAGCCCTTGAGCAGCGCGGCCATCGCCAGCGAGATGCCGGTGTTGCCGCTGGTGGGTTCCAGGATGGTGGCGCCAGGGGCGAGCAGGCCGTCGCGTTCGGCCTGCTCGATCATCCGCAGGGCGGGGCGGTCCTTGATCGAGCCGGTGGGGTTGCGGTCCTCGAGCTTGGCCCACAGCCGCACGTGCGGGGCCTCGCCCTCGTCGTGCCACCGCGGCGAGAGCCGCTGCAGACCGACCAGGGGCGTGTTGCCGAGCGCCTCCAGCGGCGAGTCGTATCTCACCCGCCGGCCACCGCGGGGAGGATGGTGACCGAGTCGCCGTCGGCGACCGCGGTGTCGAGCCCGCCGGAGAACCGCACGTCCTCGTCATTGACGTAGATGTTGACGAAGCGGTGCAGCTTGCCCGGCTTGTCGGGGTCGATGAGCCGGTCGGAGATGCCCGAGTAATTCGCCTCGAGGTCGCTGATCACTGCGGCCAGCGTGGCGCCGGACGCGGTGACGCGCTTCTCGCCGCCGGTGTGCGTGCGCAGGATGGTGGGAATCGAGACGGTGATGCTCATGGTGGTCCTCTTTCGGAGCTGGTGGGCGGGCTGGTGTCAGTAGGCGGTGTCAGTAAGCCGTGACGACGGTGACGGGTTCCTCGGTGACGACACCGTCCACGATGCGGTAGCTGCGCAGCTCGTGGTCGTCGGGGTCGCGGGTGGACACCAGGACGTAGTGGGCGTCGGGTTCGGACGCATACGAGATGTCGGTGCGGCTCGGGTAGGCCTCCGTGGCGGTGTGCGAGTGGTAGATGACGACCGGCACCTCGTCGGCGTCGTCCATCGCCCGCCACACCCGCAGCTGCTCCTGGGAGTCGAACCGGTAGAAGGTCGGCGACCGTTCGGCGTTGAGCATCGCCACGAACCGTTCCGGACGGTCCGAGCCCTCGGGGCCCGCGATGATGCCGCAGGCCTCGTCGGGGTGGTCGGCACGGGCGTGCGCGACCATGGCGTCGACCAGGTCGGCGCGAATCGTCAGCACGGGTACCTCCTCGTCGCACTCGTCGCACGCCTGCTCATCCGAACGCTCCGGGCAACAGGCTCCGGTATGTCGGTATTCCGGCCACCGGTTCGGCGGCCAGCACGCCGACCAGCACCGCCCGGGCCAGGCAGTCGGCCGCGGCGGCCCCGACGCTGGTGATCAACGCCATCTCGGGCGTCATCGACGCCGGGGTGTCCGGCGGCGGGGCGACCTCGATCGCGCCGGTGGCCAATGCGAACACGGTATCGCCGTCGTGCGGGGTGTGGGACGGGCGCAGGGTGCGGGCCAGCCCGTCGTGGGCGGCGAGGGCGACGCGGCGGCAACCGGCCGGGCTGAGCGCGGCGTCGGTGGCCACCACCGCGATGGTGGTGTTGAGCGGGCTGTGCTCGGCGTGCCGGTCGAGATACGCGGCGATCTCCTCGGCCGGCGGTCTGCGCAGCCCGAACTCCTCGGTGAGGTACGCCGTCCACGGCAGCCCGGTGGCGGTGTCGACGGCGTCGCCCGCCGCGTTCACCACGACGAGCGCGCCGACGGTGACCCCGGAGTCCAGCATCGTCGACGCGGTGCCCACGCCTCCTTTCAGCACACCCACGCGGGCGCCGACGCCGGCGCCGACGGTGCCGAGGGCCACCTCGGTGCCCGCTGCGGCCGCGGCGTTGTAGCCGAAGTCGGCGGTCGGCCTGCAGCCCCAGCCGCCGACCGGAAGATCGAAGATGACCGCGCCGGGCACGATCGGCACCACGCCGCCGTCGAGTGCCACCCCGCGGCCCTGCTGCTCGAGCCACGTCATCACACCGTCGGCGGCGGCGAGGCCGAACGCGCTGCCGCCGGTGAGCACCACCGCGTCGACGTGGCGGACCGAGTTCATCGGGTCCAGCAGATCGGTCTCGCGGGTGCCGGGTGCGCCGCCCCTGCCGTCGACCCCGCCGACGGTGCCGGGCGGAGTGAGCACGACGGTGGTGCCGGTGGCCCAGCCGGAGCCCAGCGTGGCGTCGTCGTCGAGGCGGTGATGCTGCCCGACCAGGATCCCGCCGACGTCGGTGATGGAACCGCTCATCTGGCCTTGCCCATCAGCGCCAGCACCAGGTACTCCTGCAGCACCGTGAGCCACTGGTACACGTCGAGGTGGCCGGCCATCGGATGGTCCGGCGGCAGCTCGTCGGGCCCGCCGTCGCCGATGTCGAGCATGGTGCCCAGCGCAAGCCGCACGTCGTTGACGGCGGCGACCCAGGACTCGGCGTCGTCCTCGGACAGCTCGAACTTGCCGCCACCGCCCGGTAGCGTGTCCAGCAGACGTTGTCCCGCTTGCCTTTTCGCGTCCAGAATGGTCGGCTCGTGCAGGCTGCGCAGCGCACTGTTGAGACTCTCGGCCGTGCCGGACCCGGCCGGATGGTCGTTGTGCGGCTTGAAGAAGTCGGGCAGCAGCCGCTTCATCGTCTCATCCTGCGGCGGCTGGGAATTGCCGGTGCGCATACCGGTGATCGCCTCGAGTTCGTCTGCCGGCGACGAGGATTCACGTTCCTCGAGCATGCCCAACAGGGATGTCACCAGGTTCTGCAGCAGCGCCGCCTCGTGCTCGGCGAGCGCCGACCGGAACCGCGGGCCGCCTGCACCGTCGATCCGTTTCCATTTGCGCACCGCGGATCAGCGGTCCTGCTGCATCGTGGCCCACAGCCCCGCGGCGTGGAGTTTGGACACGTCGACCTCCATCGACTCGCGGCTGCCTGCCGACACCACCGCCTTGCCCTCGTTGTGCACCTGCAGCATCAACTTGGTGGCGTGCGGCTCGCTGTAGCCGAACAGCTTCTGCAGGACGTAGGTCACGTAGGTCATCAGGTTGACCGGGTCGTCCCACACGATGGTCACCCACGGGGTGTCGGTGGCCGATGCGGTCGCGACATCGCGTTCCTCGCGGGTTCCCGGTCGGGCCTTCGCCGGCGTCACCATGCCCGCAAGGATACCGATGTGGTGGATCCGCTCCGCCGACCACTACCGTGGCAGCTGTGACGGCCGCGCTGCTGACCGACAAGTACGAGCTGACCATGCTGGCCGCCGCGCTGCGTGACGGCACCGCACACCGGCGCACCACGTTCGAGGTCTTCGCGCGGCGGCTGCCGGAGGGCCGTCGCTACGGGGTGGTCGCCGGCACCGCGCGATTCCTGGAACTGCTGTCGCAGTTCACTTTCGACGCCGCCGCGCTGGAGTCGGTGTCGGGTTTCCTGGACGACGACACCCTGTCCTACCTGTCGTCGTACCGCTTCGGCGGCGACGTCGAGGGCTACGCCGAGGGCGAGCTGTACTTCCCCGGCTCCCCCGTGCTGTCGGTGCACGGCACCTTCGCCGAGTGCGTGATCCTCGAGACGCTGGCGCTGTCGGTGTTCAACCACGACAGCGCCATCGCCTCGGCCGCCGCCCGGATGGTCAGTGCCGCCGAAGGGCGCCCGCTCATCGAGATGGGCTCGCGGCGCACCCATGAGCAGGCGGCCGTCGCCGCGGCCCGCGCCGCATACCTCGCCGGTTTCAGTGGCACATCGAACCTCGAGGCGCAGCGCCGCTACGGCGTGCCCGCCCTCGGCACCAGCGCACACGCCTTCACCCTGCTGCACACCACCGCGGACGGGCCCGACGAGGCCGCCGCCTTCCGGGCCCAGGTCGAGGCGCTCGGGGTGGGCACCACGCTGCTGGTCGACACCTACGACATCACCGCCGGGGTGGCCACCGCCGTCGAGGTGGCCGGCCCGGCGCTGGGCGCGGTGCGTATCGACTCCGGCGAGCTCGGCGTCCTGGTCCGCCAGGTCCGCGAGCAGCTCGACGGCCTCGGCGCGACCGGCACGCAGATCGTGGTCTCCAGCGACCTCGACGAGTTCGCCATCGCCGCGCTGCGCGCCGAGCCGGTCGACAGCTACGGCGTCGGCACGTCGGTGGTGACCGGATCGGGCGCGCCGACGGCCGGAATGGTCTACAAGCTCGTCGAGGTCGACGGTCTGCCCGTGGCGAAACGCAGCAGCCACAAGGAGTCCCACGGTGGACACAAGAAAGGGCTGCGGCTCGCCAAGCCGTCGGGCACCATCGTCGAGGAGGTGGTGCACCCGGCGGGCCGGCCGCCCACCGACTCCGCAGGCCTCGAGTCGAGCCCGCTGTCCGTCGACCTGGTGCGCGCCGGTGAACCGGTCGGCGACCCCGGGCTGGACGCGGCGCGCCGACTGGTGGCCGCCGGCCTGGGCAGCCTGCCGTGGGACGGGCTGAAGCTCTCCAGGGGCGAGCCCGCGATCCCGACCCGGATGGCATAGGAGGAGTCACGGGCGCCAACGCACACGCCACCGGCGCGCGAGCCGTCGACGACGTCACGGCTCTGCTGGACGCCGCGGTGGCCGCCGTGGGTGGGGCGCGCCGCGACGGGCAGGTCGAGATGGCGCAGGCGGTGGCGCGGGCCTTCGACACCGGGGAGCATCTGGCCGTGCAGGCCGGCACCGGCACCGGCAAGTCGCTGGCCTACCTGGTTCCGGCGATCGCCCGCGCGGTGGCGGCCGAGGAGCCGGTGGTCGTGTCGACGGCGACGATCGCACTGCAGCGCCAGCTGGTGGACCGCGACCTGCCGCGGCTGGCGGACGCACTGGCGGGCGCGCTGCCTCGCCGGCCGACCTTCGCACTTCTCAAGGGGCGCGGGAATTATCTGTGCCTCAACAAGATCCACAACGGCTCGACCGGGTCGACCGAATCCGAGGACCGGCCGCAGGACGAGCTGTTCGACGCCGTCGCCGCCACCGCGCTGGGCCGCGACGTCCAGCGGCTCACCGCATGGTCGTCGGACACCGAGACCGGCGACCGGGACGAGCTGAAACCCGGTGTGCCGGATCGCTCCTGGAGTCAGGTCAGCGTCTCGGCGCGCGAATGCATCGGGGTGGCGCGGTGCCCCTTCGGCACCGACTGCTTCGCCGAGCGGGCCCGCGACAAGGCCGGACACTCCGACGTGGTGGTCACCAACCACGCACTGCTGGCGATCGACGCCATCTCCGATGCGGCGGTGCTGCCCGAACACCGGTTCCTGATCGTCGACGAGGCGCACGACCTGGTGGACCGAGTGACGTCGGTGGCGACCGCGGAGCTGTCGGCGACGTCGCTCGGCATCGCCCACCGGCGGGCCGCGCGGCTGATCGACGCCGAACTCGCGCAACGCCTCGAAGCCGCGACCGCGACGTTCGCCTCGCTCATCCACGACACCTCGCCCGGTCGGATGGACCGGCTCGACGATGAGCTGGCCACCCACCTCACCGCGCTGCGCGACGCCGCCCACCGCGCCCGCTCGGCGATCGACACCTCCCCCGCCGACCCGAAGGCGGCCGCGGCGCGGTCGGAGGCCGTCACCGCGCTGACCGATCTCGGCGACACCGCCTCACGCGTCCTCGACTCGTTCGGCCCGGCGATCCCCGAGCGCACCGACGTGGTCTGGCTCGATCACGAGGACAACCGCGGCACCGTGCGGGCGGTGCTGCGGGTGGCGCCACTGTCGGTCGCCGGGCTGCTGCGCGCCAGGCTGTTCGGGCATTCGACCGCCGTCCTGACGTCGGCCACGCTCACCGTCGGCGGCAACTTCGAGGCGATGGCAGGCGCGTGGGGCCTGGCGGGCGGCGACGAGGAGTCCGAAGCGTCCGCCTCCCCCGAGTCGCTGCGCTCCAGCCCACCGGCCTGGCGCGGTATCGACGTCGGATCGCCGTTCCAGCACGCGAAGTCCGGGATCCTCTACGTGGCAGCGCATCTGCCCGCGCCCGGCCGCGACGGGACCGGCTCCGCCGAACAGCTCGACGAGATCGCAGGACTGATCACCGCGGCCGGTGGGCGCACTCTCGGACTCTTCTCGTCGATGCGTGCGGCCCGCGCCGCGGCAGGGATCATGCGCGACCGGCTCGACACACCCGTGCTGTGCCAGGGCGAGGACACCACGTCGGCGCTCGTCGAGCGCTTCGCCGCAGACGAGGCCACGTCGCTGTTCGGCACGCTGTCACTGTGGCAGGGCGTCGACGTGCCAGGGCCGTCGCTGTCACTGGTGCTCATCGACCGCATCCCGTTCCCGCGGCCCGACGACCCCTTGCTCACCGCGCGCCAGCGGGCCGTCACCGCCCACGGCGGCAACGGTTTCATGGCCGTGTCGGCCAGTCATGCCGCGCTGCTGCTGGCCCAGGGCGCGGGCCGGCTGTTGCGCGGCACCCAGGACCGCGGTGTGGTGGCGGTGCTGGACTCGCGGATGGCGACGGCGCGCTACAGCAGCTACCTGCGGGCGTCGCTGCCGCCGTTCTGGGCGACCACCGACAGCGCACGGGTGCGCGGTGCGCTGGAACGGTTGCGGGATCAGGCGTAGCCGACCCAGCCGCGGAAGGTGAACGCCGAGTAGAACTGCACGACGTCGGTGAATCCGGCGTCGCGCAGGACGGCTTCGTCCTGCTCGGGCGTCAGTATCGGAACGTCGGAATCGACCGTGGCGCGGGCGCGTTCGGTGATCTCCCTGCTGATCCCCGAATCGTGTGCGTATTCGGCGTAGCGGGACAACCACATGCCGCGTTCGGCGGCGTCGCGCTGCGGCAGGCTCATGTGGGCCACCACGAAGGGCGCCCCGGGGGCCAACCGACGGCGCACCTCCGCCGCGGTGCGGCGCCGCTCGTCGAGGCCCAGGAAGTGCAGTGTCAGGAAGCTCGTCGCGGCGTCGAAGGGCCCGGCCGGTGCGTCGTCGATGTAGCCCTCGTGCAGCCGGGCGCGAGACGTCAACGGGCCCAGGGTCTTCGCGGCGAGGTCGAGCATGGGCCGCGCCGGGTCGACGCCGTCGAACGACCAGCCGGGCCGCGCCTCGGCCAGCGCCTTGATCTCAAGGCCGCCGCCGGCCCCGAGCACGAGCACCCGCGCCTGCTCGGGGGCCCGTTCGGCGATGAGGATCGCCGCAAGACGGTGGATCTCGCGGTACCCCGGCACGAATTTCGGCGGGTTGTCGGCGTAATCGTCGGCGAACTGCAACTGGTGGAACACGCTCGTGTTGTCGCTCATCCCGCCAGTGTCGGCACCGAACCGCCCACCCAGCAAGAAGAGTTGCCGTTCAGGCAAACGCCGTCAGACCTTCTTGGTGGTGCCGTACCAGGCGAGCACCGCGTCGGACTGATCGGTCGACCGGGTCAGGAACGCGTAGGAACGGATGAACGACTCGCCGACGCAGCCGTCGATCTTCACCCGGAAGTTGCTGATCATCACCCACGGATCGGCGCCGGTGAACTCCTTCTTGGTGACCGGGACGATGTTGATGATGCCGGGTTTGAGACCGACGGTGACACCGCCGCCGAGGTTGCCGCCCAGCCCCGGGACGATGCCGTCCGGGATCGGCGAGATGAGGTCGGTGCCGATCACGCCGATCGACGGGTTGATGCCCGCCGTCGCGGTCAGCGAGACACCGTTGGAGGTGCTCATGTCGATGCCGCAACCGATCTCGTAGCCGACCTCGAGGGTGCCGTGCGGCGGCTCGCCGTCGTCGGGTCCGGACAACTCGCCGTCGTAGGTGCCGCCCACGACGTACTCGCGCGAGGACAGCGCCGTGGTGAGCGGCGGGATGATCGCCTGCGTCTCGTCGCGCGCCGACAGTGTCAGCACCCAGTCGTCGGGCGTGGTGACGGTGGCAGGCGGCGTCGACTCCACCCGGCCCGGGTCGGGAGGCGGCGCGCCCTCGGGCGGCGGTGCG
>NZ_JAUMSQ010000579.1:0-532 GCF_030519285.1 Mycolicibacterium arseniciresistens | reverse complement strand
CGGCCCGGGCCCGCCTCGGCGCCGACGTGGCGGCCGGACTGCACAGCGTCGGAGGCGAGTCGTCCCTGCCGGGACACTGGGACCGGGTCGCGGTGAGCTGGCGGCTGGCGCAGACACACGGTCTGGCCATCGCCACCCTGATGCGGGCGGCGCAGCGCGATGTCGCTGAGCGGCAGCGGTTCTCGGCGCGGGTGAACGCGGGGATGGCGGGCGCACGCACCACCGCGACGATGCTCGCCTGTCTGCCCATGCTCGGCATCGGCCTCGGCCAGCTCATCGGCGCCGAGCCCGTCCGCTTCCTGCTGTCCGGTGGGCCGGGTGGCTGGCTGCTGGTGATCGGGGTCTCGCTGGGCTGCGCGGGTCTGCTGTGGTCGGACCGCATCACCGCGGGGGTCGTCGCGTGAGCTGGGCGGCGATACTGCTGGCGGTCGCCGTGTTGATCGCCGCCGATCCACTGCGGGTGCGCGCCCGCGCGGGCTTGGCCGCGCCGCCCATGACACGGCGCCGCTCCTCGCCGGCCACCGAGACCGAT
>NZ_JAUMSQ010000578.1:0-572 GCF_030519285.1 Mycolicibacterium arseniciresistens | reverse complement strand
GGCGACCACGGCCGGATCGAGTTGGCCAGTGCCACCGCGGCGCCCTTGTCGACGGGATTGTTCGCCGAGCCGAGCCAGACCACGAACCAGCGTTCCGGGGTGCGCTGCCCGCGCGGGGTGCCCGCGGGAGTGGGCTGGCCGACGACGCCGGCCCAGATCTGTCCGGTGGGCTTGGCGGCGTCGGTGAACTTCACCTCGTAGTACGACGCGACACCGGGCATGCCCGCAGCGTCGAGGGGGACGGTCTCCTGACCGAGCCGGGTGCCCGGGAAGGGCATGAAGAACTCGCCCATGTCGGACGCGAGACGCTGTGCGGCCTTGGTGTTGTCGGCCTCGGCGCCCGCGAAGAGCTTGAGGTCCAACCGGCCGAGCAGCACGCTGGTGTCGCTCGGCGGCTCGGCACCCTCGGGCGCGATCCGGTTGAGCAGCGCCTGGCCGTAGGACAGCTGCGTGGCGTCCGAGACCTTCCAGCCGGCCGGCACCACGTAGCTGAAACCACCCGCGGCGTTGTCGACCCGGCCGGCCTCGGGGGCGGGCGGGGCGTTGGGGTCCGCGGGCGGCGGCGCCGGAGC
>NZ_JAUMSQ010000577.1:0-586 GCF_030519285.1 Mycolicibacterium arseniciresistens | reverse complement strand
GACGCCGCGGGGGCGGCGGCCGAGCGCGCCTCGGTGCTCATCGCCGCGCCGCTCGGGCTGTGCTACCTGCCGGCCTTCCTGTGCCTGGGCATCGTGCCCGTCGTCGCCGGACTGGCCGGCGACGTCCTGCAGACAGGCGTGCTGTGACGGCGGCGGTACGTGGACCGGCCACGGACGCCGAGGATGATCGAAGAAGGGAAACCGATGCTGGACAACATGATTCGCGATGTACGGTTGCGGCTGACGCTGCTGGTGGTCGACGAGGAGGGGATGTCGACGGTCGAGTACGCCATCGGCACGATCGCCGCCGCGGCGTTCGGGGCGATTCTCTACACGGTGGTCACCGGCGACTCCATCGTCAGCGCGCTGACCAACATCATCAGCCGTGCCCTGAACACCAACGTGTAGCCGGCCGGTGCCGTGGCGAGGCGGGTGCGGTCACCGTGGAGGCGGCGTTCGCCGTCGCGGCAGTTGTCACGGTCCTGGTGTTGTGTGCGGCGGGCGTGTCCGCGGTGGCGATGCAGGTGCGCTGCCTCGACGCCGCACGCGAGGCGGCGCGGTTGGCGGCCCGCGGTGACGACCGGTC
>NZ_JAUMSQ010000576.1:0-605 GCF_030519285.1 Mycolicibacterium arseniciresistens | reverse complement strand
CGGTGGCAATAACCGCACCGGTGGCAGCAGCCGCACCGGTGGCAGCGGCCGCACCCGCGGTGCCGGTCCTTCCGGCGGCACCCGCGGCCGCCGCGGCGATGTTCCCCGTCTCCGCCCTGCCCTGATCACGCCCCACCACACCGTCTAGGAGTGCCATGTCACGGATCAGGACACTGCTCGCCGCAGCGGCCGCGGTCGGCTCGTCGGCCGCCCTGCTGCTGAGCAGCGCAACAGCTCACGCCCAGCCCGCTCCTCCGCTGCCGATCGACGCGCTGCAGGCGCCCGGTCTGCCGGCCATGGAGAGCCTCGGGCCGGCCATCCAGCAGGCGGCGGCCGACCCGAACAACGCCGTGTCGATGCTGATGGCCGCCGCTGCGGCGTTCGCCGGAAACTCGGCGGCGCCACCTGATTCGCGCAATGTGGCCACCGCGGTCAATCAGTTCGTGGCCGAACCGGTCGCCCATGTCCCGGCGGCCGGGGCGGTCCCGGGTACCGAGGCGCATCTGCCTGCCGGCGTCGATCCCGCGCATGCGGTCGGCCCGGCACCCGAGGCCGCTCCGGACGCCGCTGCGCTGGCGGCTCCGGCTCCGGCACCTGAGGCTGCT
>NZ_JAUMSQ010000575.1:0-609 GCF_030519285.1 Mycolicibacterium arseniciresistens | reverse complement strand
GCCGCACCGGTCGCGCCGATCGCCCAGGCCGTCGCCCCCGCGGTGCCCGCCATCACGCCCGCCACGTCCGGCACTCTGCGCGAGTTCTTCACCGCCAAGAACGTCAAGCTCGAGCCGCAGGTGGCCAACGGGTTCACCGCGCTCAACATCGTGCTGCCGATGCCCGCAGGCTGGTCGCAGGTGCCCGACCCCAACGTGCCCGACGCCTTCGCCGTGATCGCCGACCGCAACAGCGGCGATCTCTACACACCGAACGCGCAGGTCGTGGTCTACAAGCTCATCGGGGACTTCGATCCCAAGGAGGCCATCAGCCACGGCCTCGTCGACAGCCAGCAGCTGCCGGGCTGGCGTTCCATCAACGCTTCGCTGGCCGAGTTCAACGGGTTCCCGTCGGCCCTCATCGAGGGCAGCTACCGCTCGACCGAACAGATGCTCAACACCTCCCGGCGGCACGTGCTCGCGGCGTCGGGGCAGGACCGCTACCTGGTGTCGCTGACGGTGACCGCCGGTGCAGGCAACCAGGGCGCCCCGACGGCGGCCGACGCCACCGACGCCATCGTGACCGGTTTCAGGGTCGCCGCGCCGGGCACCGCCGCGTCCCCGGCCGCC
>NZ_JAUMSQ010000574.1:0-642 GCF_030519285.1 Mycolicibacterium arseniciresistens | reverse complement strand
GGTGGTTTCAGGCGGTGGATGCAACACCGGGTGGATTCGATGGTTGTGAGAGTAGTTCGTTGAGGGCTTCTGCTGGTGTCTTCCAGGCCAGTGTTTTGCGGGGTCGGGTGTTGAGCTTGGTGGCGACGTAGTCGAGGTAGTCGTCTGGAAACACTGACAGATCAGTGCCTTTGGCAAAGTACTGGCGCAGGAGTCCGTTGGTGTTTTCGTTGCTTCCGCGCTGCCACGGCGAGTGGGGGTCGCAAAAGTAGATGTTGAGTGCGGCGGCTTCGGCGATGGCGAGGTGATTGGACAGTTCTCTGCCTTGGTCCCAAGTCAATGAGCGGCGCATGTGCTCGGGTAATTGGGTCATTTTCTCTACGATCGCGTGTTGAACTGTCTCGGCGCCGTGATCGTTGGGGAGGTGCAGCAGCATGACAAAGCGCGTGGTGCGTTCGACCAGAGTGCCGATGGCGGACTTGGATTCCGTACCGACAATCAGGTCGCCTTCCCAATGCCCGGGCACCGCACGGTCGGCGACCTCGGCGGGGCGCTCGCTGATGTTGACCATGCCCGGGATGCGCCCGCGACGTTCTGCTACCCGGCGCTGAGGTCGACGCAGGGCCCGTCCG
This sequence comes from Mycolicibacterium arseniciresistens, assembly GCF_030519285.1. NCBI lineage: Bacteria > Bacillati > Actinomycetota > Actinomycetes > Mycobacteriales > Mycobacteriaceae > Mycobacterium > Mycolicibacterium arseniciresistens. Next base: position 31 of record NZ_JAUMSQ010000574.1, on the reverse strand, counting down.
GTGCGTAGGCACCGGTGCAGCTCGCGACGCA
>NZ_JAUMSQ010000573.1:0-644 GCF_030519285.1 Mycolicibacterium arseniciresistens | reverse complement strand
GGCGCCGCACGCCGCCGCGCGCGGCGAGGTACGCAGGCAACGCGACATAGCCGCCGAAGCCGACCACCACGTCGGCCTGCACGCCGTCGAGCACCGCCCGGGTCTCGCGCACCGCCCGGCGGACCCGCAGCGGCAGCCGGGCAAGGTCTGCGGAGAGCTTGCGTGGCAGCGGCGCCGGGGTGATCAGTTCGAGGTCGTAGCCGCGGTCGGGGATCAGCCGCGTCTCCAGGCCGCGTGCGGTGCCGAGTGCGGTGATGCGGATCGTGGGGTCCAGTGCGGTCAACGCGTCGGCCACGGCCATCGCCGGTTCGATGTGTCCGGCGGTGCCGCCGCCGGCGAGGACGACCGAGACCGGCCGGTGGCTACTTCCCTGCCCCGCCGGAACGGACATCCCACTGCCGCTCACCCGTAACGCTGACCTTCCAGTGTGCGGGCCCGCCGGCCCTGTTGGCGTTGTGCGGTCCGGCCCTCGCCGGTCCGCTTCGCGCGGTCGGCGTTCTGCTTACCGGACCTGGTCTCCCGGCGGGACTGTCCGCCGGACCGTTGATCGCCTACATGATGCCCTGCGCGCCGCGCCCGGCCGTCATCGGCGGGGGGTTTGCGCCTGCGATCGCGTGCCGGGGCCCGTGGCGCCGGCTTGGCCG
>NZ_JAUMSQ010000572.1:0-661 GCF_030519285.1 Mycolicibacterium arseniciresistens | reverse complement strand
TTGGCCGCGTCCTTGCACGTAGATCGACTGATAGATCGTCTCGTGCGACACCCACATCTCCGGATCGTCAGGGAAGTCCCGTCGCAGACGCACCGCGATCTGCTCTGGACTGTGCTGCTGGTCTAACCGAGTCTGCACCTCGGTGCGCAACTGTTCATTGCCGGCCAGCTTGCCCAGTTTCGGTCTTCGCGCCCGCCGCTGACTGCGGGACTGCGCCGCGCTGGGCTTATAAGCCGGTCGCCGTTCCGGGCCGCCGCGCCACGGGGCACCGAACCGGTACTGCGGCCGGTAAAGGTTATGGCTGGGCTTGCTGTTGTTTCTGATCTCCCGCGAGATCGTCGACGGCGCCCGGCCGAGTCGGCGTGCAATAGCGCGCACCGATTCCTTTGCGGCTACCCCTAGCGAGATCTCCTCGCGCTCATCCAGACTCAGCCGCGGACGCCGTCGCGGCCCCTCAACCGGGAAACGTGGTTTCACCCCGCCAGCATCAGCAAACCAAAGGTGACCACACCCCGACGACACGCCCACAACAGCGCAGGCATCCGGAACCGGCATTCCCCGGCCAACACAATCCCAGAACTGGCGAACAACAGACGACACAGGCACAGGACGCACACGCACTCCCAACTAGGAAGTGTTGCAATCACTCCTTGAACCCAAG
>NZ_JAUMSQ010000571.1:0-665 GCF_030519285.1 Mycolicibacterium arseniciresistens | reverse complement strand
GGCCCGGTGAGCAGCTCGGCCGCCTGCGCGCCGTCGAGGCCGTCGGCGGTGGCTTCGAGCACGGTCAGCAGCGCACGCACCGCAGGCAGATCGGCGAGCGGAGCGCCGGCCCGTGGCACGTCGACCGGCACACCGGCGGCCGACAACGCCCGCGCCAGAGCAGATCCCGTGCGCGGCATCGACCGGACCAGGACCGCCATCTGCGACCACGGCACGCCGTCGACCAGATGGGCACGTCGCAGCGCGTCGGCGATGACGGCGGCCTCGGCGTGCGGCGACGCCGCCACCCGCACCCCGACCGTTCCGGTGCGGGTGGCATCGCCGGTGAGGTGGCGCACCGCCGACGCGGCAGGCAGCCGGCGGGCGAGCCCGGTGATGACGCCGGTGACCGCGGACGCACAGCGGTGCGAGACGGTGAGCGTCACGACCTCGCCGTCGCCGTCGCCGCGCAGCAGTTGCGGGTCCGCGCCGCGGTAGCCGAACACCGCCTGGTCGGGATCGCCCGCGATTACCGTCAATTCGGCGCCCGCGGCCAGCACGCGCACCAACCGGGCGGCCTGCGGATCGAGCTGCTGGGCGTCGTCGACGAGCAGCACGCGCAGCCGGGCCCGTTCGGCGGCCAGCAGATCGGGGTCGCTGCCGAGGGCCTCCAGCGCGGCGCCGAC
>NZ_JAUMSQ010000570.1:0-703 GCF_030519285.1 Mycolicibacterium arseniciresistens | reverse complement strand
GAGCACGGGCCGATCGGCACCGCGGTGCTGGCGTTCGGCGTGCTCGGCGACCAGGCCCGCGCCGAACGCGACCCGGCGCACGCCGCGGCGATCGTGCACACCGACTTCGTCGCCCAGGTCAGCCTGCTCACCGCACTGGCCGCCGCGATGCGGGACGTCGGTGCGGGCACCATCGTCACGTTCTCCTCGGTGGCCGGGGTGCGGGTGCGCCGCGCGAACTACGTGTACGGATCGGCGAAGGCGGGACTGGACGGGTTCTGCGCCGGCCTGACCGACGCGCTGCACGGTTCCGGGGTGCGGCTGCTGGTCGTGCGCCCGGGGTTCGTGATCGGCCGGATGACCGAGGGGATGTCACCCGCGCCGCTGCCGAGCACGCCCGCGCAGGTCGCCGATGCGACCGTGCGCGCGTTGCGGCGCGGGCGCAGCCACGTCTGGGTGCCGGGCGCCCTTCGGCTGCTCTTCTTCGCGTTGCGGCTGGTGCCGCGGCCGGTGTGGCGCAGGATGCCGCGATGACACCGATGAGCGCTCGCGCGAAGAGCCGAGGACACCGATGATCTATGTCGTGGGTGTCGGCGCCGACGGCATGGGTGGACTGGCGCCGGCGTCGGCGGCCGAACTGCGCCGCGCGACGGTGGTCTACGGCTCCGCCCGCCAGCTGCGCCTGCTCGACGAGTCGGTGGGCGCGCAGCTCCGGGAGTGGCCG
>NZ_JAUMSQ010000057.1:0-14298 GCF_030519285.1 Mycolicibacterium arseniciresistens | reverse complement strand
CGCCGCGGTCGCCGCGCCGACCGCACCGAATCGCAGCGCGACCGCGGCCACGAACAGCACACCGGCCAGACTGCGCAGCACCGCCCCGAGGTCGAGCGGCCACCTGGGCGCCGCCCGCTCGAGCGTCAGGGGCCGAAGTTGCACCCGCCCATTCTCACCCGGAGGCGACGCATCGCGGGGCAGGCCGCCACACCGGTTCGGAAACGATATGTAGGTTCACCCCGTGGAGAAGGTCATGATCACGCTGCGGTCCGACGAGGTCGACGACGCCTGGTGTGAGCGGTTGCGCGGCGAGGTCTCGGCGGAGCTCCTGGCGACGGGCGTGCCCGGTCTCGCGGTGAATGTCCGCGACGCGGTGGTGCGGGACTCGCTCATGACGTTGACCACGCTGGACCCTCCGGTGATGGCGGTCGTCAGCGTGTGGACCCAGCAGTACTACGGCGGCCAGGTCGCCGCGGTCGTCGAGCGACTGGCGCGGGAGTGCGCCGAGGCAGCGGCGTACCTGGTGACCGAGTCGGTGCCGTTGGCGCCGCCGACACCCTCTCCGGGGGAGCGGGCGGCGGGACTGGTCAACGTGGCGCTGCTGCGCCGCCCGGCCGAACTCGACGAGGCGAGCTGGCTGGAGCGCTGGCACGTCGACCACACCCCGGTTGCGCTGGCCACACAGGCCACGTCGGGCTACGTGCAGAACACCGTCGTGCGGGCCCTCACGCCGGCGGCGCCGGAGCTTTCCGCGCTGGTCGAGGAGACGTTCCCGCTCGACGCGGTGTCCGACCTGCGCGCGTTCTTCGGCGCCGCGGACGACGCCGATCTCGGCGACCGGATGCGGCGCATGCTCGCCAGCACCGGTCGGTTCGGCGCCGATCGCGACGTCGACACCGTGCCCAGCAGCCGCTACGTGTTCCGCACGCCGTTCGCACCGACCACCTGAGCGCACCCGGGCGCGACGCGATTGCGTACGCTGCTGGCCGTGACACTGCAGATCAGTGACGAGGGCGCGGTCCGCACGATCACCCTCGACCGTCCGGCATCGCTCAACGCGTTCAACGAGGCCCTGTACGACGCGACCACGATCGCGTTGCGCGAGGCGGACGCGGATCCGCAGGTGTCGGTGGTGGTGCTGACCGGGGCGGGCCGGGCGTTCAGTGCAGGCAACGACCTCAACGAGATGGCCGCCCGCGTCACCGATCCGGACTTCCAGCCGGGCGAGTACGGCTTCCCGGGAATGATGGAGGCGTTGCTCACCCTGCGCAAACCACTGGTGTGCGCGGTCAACGGGCTGGCCGTCGGCATCGGCACCACCATCCTCGGCTACGCCGATCTGGTGTTCATGTCGAGCGCCGCGCGGTTGAAGTGTCCGTTCACCAGCCTGGGTGTGGCGCCGGAGGCGGCCTCGTCCTACCTGCTGCCGCAGTTGATCGGCCGGCAGAACGCGGCGTGGATCCTGTTGTCGTCCGAGTGGATCGACGCCACCGAGGCGCAGCGGATGGGCGTGGCGTGGCGGGTCTGTGAGCCCGAGGACCTGCTCGCCGAGGCTCACAGGCACGCCGCGTTGCTCGCATCGCGCCCGCTGCCGAGCCTGATGGCGGTCAAGCACACCATGGTGGAGCCCACGCGGGAAGCGATCCGCGACGCGATCGCCAGGGAGTACGCCCAGTTCGCCGAACTGCTGGGCTCCGCCGCCAACTCCGAGGCGCTGGCGGCCTTCGCCGATCGACGCGACCAGGGGGAGTAGTCAGCGCCCCGCCGGGGTCGCAGAGTCGTTGACCTGGTGGGCGGCGATGATGGCGCGCAGGGTGCGCCGGCACCGGCCGCACTCGCTGCCCGCGCCGCAGGCTTCGGCGATCTGCTTCGTCGTACTCGCGCCCGCGGCCACCACCTCGTCCACCACATGACTGGTGACGCCGTGGCACAAGCAGACGAACATCAGCTCACCCGTTCGTTCCGCCGTCGATGCTCATCAGATGCGCGAAGCGCCCGACGAACTGGGTGGGGTAGGCGCCGAGGCCGGCGTGCGACATCCACTCCGCCGCGGCGTCGGGATGCTCTATCCAGTTCCGCGCGCTGGCCTCGTCCTGGATCTCCTGCAGGATCATCACTTCCTGCCCGTCGTCGAGCGCCCGGTACACCCAGATCTTGCGGACACCGCCACGCTTGAACCGGTCGATGCCGTCGTGGATCTTGGCCATCAGGGCCGGCACGTCGTCGACGGACGACATGACGCCGACGACGGTGCGGCCGACGTGTTCCTCCGAGGTCGGCCCGCAGAGGTCGATCTTCTCGACCACCTCGCCGCCGAAGATGGGTGGGATGTCCTCGACACCGGAGATGTCGAACCATTCGAAAATGGTCGGTGACCGCAATATCTCACGTATCGACATCGGATTGCGCAAGCCGATCGTCACCAGCACGCGCCCCGGCTCCCAGATCGACCGGTAGAGAACGACGTGATGCGCGCCGATCGCGTCGAGACCGGATTCGTGTTTCTGGAGCCAACGCCACATTCGATCGACGTCGTCGACCCGGAAATCGCACGCGAGAATGAGCGAGTGGAGGTCGTACTCACCCATTGTTTTCCACCTGTCCGAGCTCCCCGTCGACGCGTTAGCGCAGTCTAACCTTAGTTAGGACAGGCAGTCCAGAGTGCCCCCACTTGAAAGGTGAGGCTGTCTTACCAAAATCGCTCCTCGGTCCGAAAACATGCCTCTGACAGGCGTAATGAGGTGCCCATCCGGCCACTTCTGCACTAGATTGGAGAGGCGGCGCAGATGGCGACACGTTGGTCGGCCCCCGAGGTGTTTAGGAGCGAACATGCAAGGCGATGCCGAAGTCCTCAAATTGCTCAACGAGCAGTTGACGAGCGAATTGACAGCAATCAATCAGTACTTTCTGCATTCCAAGATGCAGGACAATTGGGGCTTCACGGAATTGGCCTCACACACTCGGGCGGAATCGTTCGAAGAAATGCGGCACGCCGAGTCCATCACCGATCGAATTCTCATTCTCGACGGGTTGCCGAATTACCAGCGGCTTTTCTCCCTGCGCGTCGGGCAGACGCTGCGCGAACAATTCGAGGCCGATCTCGCGATCGAGTACGAGGTGATGGCACGGCTCAAGCCGGGCATCACGCTGTGCCGGGAGAAGGAAGACCACACCACCGCCAACCTCTTCGAGTACATCCTTGCCGACGAGGAGAAGCACATCGACTACCTCGAGACCCAGCTGCAGCTGATGGACAAGCTCGGGGAGCAGCTCTACGCGGCGCAGTGCGTGTCCCGCCCGCCGGGCAGCACGGCGGAATAGCGCGCCGCCCGCGCACATTCGCACCGGGTTGTCCGGGTAGCCGGCCGCAGGAACGGGAAGCCCCCGTCCTGCGGCCGTTCTGCGTCGGCCGTAACTTTTCTAGCCTAGCTAACGATGTACGGTCAGGCGGCGAGAAAGGCAGGCATGACGACCACGACTCCGGAGGCAACGGCCAGCGATCCCGAGGACCGCAGCGCAATGCTCGGCGCCCGGCGCCGAAACCTGGTGTTCGTCGCCGTGCTGCTCGGGATGCTGCTGGCAGCCCTGGACCAGACGATCGTCGCCACCGCCCTGCCCACCGTCGTGGCGGACCTCGGCGGCGCCGGGCACCAGTCCTGGGTGGTGACGAGCTATCTGCTCGCGTCGACGATCGCCACCGCGATCGTCGGCAAGCTCGGCGATCTGTTCGGCCGCAAGCTGGTGTTCCAGGTCGCCATCCTGTTCTTCCTGGCCGGCTCGGTGCTGTGCGGGCTCTCGGAGTCGATGACGATGCTCGTCGCCTCCCGCGCGCTGCAGGGTATCGGCGGCGGCGCGATCATGGTCACCGCGACCGCGCTGATCGGCGAGGTCATCCCGCTGCGTGACCGCGGCCGCTACCAGGGCGCCCTCGGCGCCGTGTTCGGCGTGACGACGGTGGTGGGACCGCTGCTCGGTGGCTTCTTCACCGACCACCTGACCTGGCGGTGGGCCTTCTGGATCAACGTGCCGGTCGCCATCGTCGTGCTGATCGTCGCCGCCACCGCCATCCCTGCCCTGGCCCGCGGCGCACGGCCGGCGATCGACTACGCCGGAATCGTCCTCGTCGGCCTCGGCGCCTCCGGCCTGACACTGGCCACCAGCTGGGGCGGCGGGGAGTACGCCTGGGGCTCGCCGGTGATCATCGGATTGTTCGTCGGCTCGGCCGTGGCGTTGGCCGCCTTCGTGTGGGCCGAGAGGCGGGCCGCCGAGCCGATCCTGCCGATGCGGCTGTTCGCCAGCCCGGTCTTCACGGTGTGCTGTGTGCTGTCGTTCATCGTGGGATTCGCGATGCTCGGCGCGCTGACGTTCCTGCCGACCTTCATGCAGTTCGTCGACGGGGTGTCGGCCACCGAGTCGGGCCTGCGGACGTTGCCGATGGTGGCCGGTCTGCTCATCACGTCGACCGGTAGCGGCATCCTCGTGAGCCGCACCGGCCGGTACAAGATCTTCCCCGTCGTCGGCACCGCCGTGATGGCGGTGGCCTTCGTGCTGCTGTCCCGGATGGACGCGACCACCCCGCTGCTGCTGCAGTCGCTCTACCTGCTCGTGCTCGGCACCGGCATCGGGCTGTGCATGCAGGTGCTCGTGCTGACTGTGCAGAACACGTCGGCCTTCACCGATCTCGGCGTCTCCACCTCGGGGGTCACCTTCTTCCGGACCATCGGCAGCTCGTTCGGCGCGGCGATCTTCGGCTCGCTGTTCGCCAACTTTCTCGACGACCGCATCGGCGCGGCCGTCATCGCCAGCGGAGCACCGCCGGCCGCCGCGGAGTCGCCGCAGGCGCTGCACGAGCTGACGGCGCAGCAGGCGGCCCCGATCGTCACGGCCTACGCCGACTCACTCGGGCTGGTCTTCCTGTGCGCCGCACCGGTCGCACTCGTCGGGTTCTTCGTCGCCCTGCTGCTCAAGGAGGTGCCACTGCGCGAGATGGAGACCGGGGTCGCGGTCGATCTCGGCGAGAGCTTCGGCATGCCGAGCACCGAGACGCCCGAGAAGCTGCTGGAGACCACCATCGGCAGGCTCATGCGCAACTCACCGGACATCCGGCTGCGCAACGTCGCCGGTTGCCCTGGCTGTGAACTGGACGTCGCCCGGCTGTGGGCGCTGCTGCAGATCTACCGGCACAACCAGGCCTTCGGCACCGCCGATCTGACCACGATCGCCGACCGGCTGCGCATCCCGTGCGAGGTGATCGAACCGATTTTCGGCCGGCTCGTGGAGACGGGATATGCCCTGCGGACGGGCAATCGGCTGTGGCTGACGCAGCGCGGCGCGCGACAGGTCGACGCGGCCTCCGCCGCCCTGGTCAGCCTCATCGTCGACAAGCTGGCGCAGTCCCCGACGTTCGAGGGCCGGCCCGACCGGCTGCAGGTCGAGGCCGCGCTGGAGCGCATCGCCCACCGCATGCTGGTGCAGCGCGACTGGGGTGACGAGCGCGGCGAACTCACCGCCGCCGCACCCGCGGCGCCGACAAACTAGAACGTGTTCCAATTCCGGCCGATCCGCCGTAAGATCCGTCCATGAGCCGAATCGGAGACTTCGCCGACGATGACGTCACCGCCTTCGCCGTCCGGTCACCCGACCTCGGCTCGGCGATGGCGAATTTCACCCAGGCGGTCTACGCGAAAGGCCGGTTGCCGCTGCGCGTGCGGGAACTCGCGCGGATCGTGATCGCCGACTCGAACGAGTGCGTCGTCTGCCTGAACACCCGCGACTCCGACGGCGCGGCCGCAGGCGTGGACGAGGACCTCTACACCCACGCGTCGGAATGGCGGACGTGGCCCGGCTACAGCCCCGCCGAACGGATCGCCGCCGAGTTCGCCCACCGGTTCGTCACCGACCACACCGGCCTGCGGGACGACGAGGACTTCTGGCAGCGCGCAGGCGAGCACTTCGACGGCGACCTGATCACCGATCTCGCGATCTCGTGCGCCATGTGGCTGGGCATGGGCCGGGTGCTGCGCACCCTCGACATCGGCCAGTCCTGCAAGATCACCCTGTAGAGGACGCTCGCCAGTTCTGACCGCGGCGCGGTTCCCGCCGCGGCTGTGCGCCCGCGCCATGCACAATGACGGGCATGGCAGCCAAACCGCTGGCCGCAGCGGCCATCGCCCAGCTCGAGTCCGACGGGGTCGCCACCCTGATCGGAACCGTCGTCAATCCCGCCGGCCTGACACACGCCAAGACGGTGCCGCTGCGCCGGATGGGGGCATTCGCCGACCCGGGGCTCGGCGCCAGCCCCGTCTGGCACGCCTTCACCATCGATCAGGTCGGCATCGCGGTCAGCGACGCCATCGGCCCGGTGGGCGACCAGCGGATCCGAATCGACCTCGGCGCACTGCGCATCCTCGGTGACGGATTCGCCTGGGCGCCAGGGGCGTTCTTCGATCAGCACGGCGCACCGGACCCCTACTGCTGCAGGGGTGCGCTGAGCCGCGTCGAGCAGCGACTGGCCGACGCCGGGCTCACCGCGGCGGTCGGACACGAGCTCGAGTTCCTGCTGGTCGGGCCCGACGGCTCCCGGCTGCCGACGCACTCCTGGGCGCAGTACGGGTTGGCGGGGGTGCTCGAGTACGAGGGGTTCGTCCGCGACGTCACCGAGGCCGCCACCGGTTCCGGGGTGAACATCGAACAGTTCCACGCCGAGTACGGACCGAATCAGTTCGAGATCTCGCTCGCACCACAGTCGCCCGTCGCCGCGGCCGACCACCTCGTGCTGATGCGGATCATCGTCGGCCGGGTCGCCCGCCGGTACGGGCTGCGGGTCAGCCTGTCGCCGGTGCCGTTCGCCGACAGCGTCGGATCCGGTGCTCATCAACATTTCTCGTTGCTGAAGGACCGGACGCCGGTGTTCTCCGGCGGGGCAGGCGCACACGGAATGACGCCGGCAGGGGAGTCCGCCGTCGCGGGGCTCGTCGCGGGCCTGCCCGAGGCGCAGGCGACGCTGTGCGGCTCGGTGGTGTCCGGCCTGCGTGTGCAACCCGGCCACTGGTCCGGCGCCTATGTCTGCTGGGGCGCCGAGAACCGCGAAGCCGCAGTGCGTTTCCTCACCGGAGGACCGGGCAACCCGCACGGCGGCAACGTCGAGGTCAAGGTGATCGACCCGTCGGCCAACCCCTACCTGGCGTCGGCGGCCGTCCTCGGCCTGGCACTCGACGGCATCGAGCGGGAACTGGCGCTGCCGCCGGAGACCACCGTCGACCCCGCGACGCTCAGCGCCGAACAGCGCGACAGCGACGGCACCGTGCTGCTGACCGCCGAGCAGAGCACCGCACTGGACAGGCTGGATCGGTCCGCCCTGCTGCGCGGCGTCCTCGGCGACGAGGTGGTCGACGCCGTGCTGGCGGTCCGGCGCTACGAGCAGGAGAACTTCGGAGACCTGTCACCCCACGAACTGTGCGACAAGTTCCGGATGGCCTGGAGCGTCTAGGTTTCTAGATGAGCCCGGTGGCGTCGAACACCCATGACGTGTCGGCGCTCATCAGCTCTTCCATCCAGGTCGGCGGCGCGGTGGCGGTCAGCCCGGACATGTCCCAGTAGTCCTTCCAGATCGTGATCTTTCCGTTCTCGACGCGGTGCACCGTCACGAAGCGCAGCACCGCGGTCTCCCCGCTGTGCCATCCCCAGGTCTCGGAATGCTCGTACATCACGTCGGCGCCGTTGCTGACCAGCGTGCCGTCGTGGTTCTCATAGCTCGCCAGCGGCTCGAGGCCGACCTTCAGTCGCTTGACGATGTCGTCGGGGCCCCGTGCGGCCAGTGCCGGGCCGACCGGCATGTCCGCATAGATGCAGTCGTCGGCCAGGTGGGTCTTGAGCAGCTCCCAGTCGCGCGCCGACAGCGCCTTCCACATACCGAGCACCGTTTCGTCAACGGGCACTGGACAACTCCTTCTCGGTTGCGGTGGGTGCCGGGGCCCGGTGGGCGGCGCGCAGGAAGCGACCCGTCCGTCGGGTGCCGACGAGGTCGGTCGGCGCTCCGTCGCGGAACACCGTGTTGCCGCCCACCAGGACGGCGATGACGGTGGCGTCGTTGCGGTTCACCATGCGCGACAGGCCGCCGTAGTGGTCGACCGGATGCTCGGCGTAGGCGTCGAGGGTGTCGTCCAGCCGCGCCGGATCGAGGACGACGACGTCGGCCCGGTCACCGATGCGCAGGTGCCCGGCGTCGAGCCGGTACCAGTCGGCGAGCTCGCCGGTCAGCCGGTGCACCGCGGCCTCGACCGTCATGAAGGGCCGCCCGGCCTGTTCTGCCGAGCGGACGTGGCGCAGGAACCGCAGGCCCATGTTGTAGAAGGCCATGTTCCGCAGGTGTGCGCCGGCGTCGGAGAAGCCCATCTGGATGCCGGGATCGCGCGCGAGCTTCTTGAGCACGTCGGGCCGATGGTTGGAGATGGTGGTGCGCCAGCGCAGGGCAGTGCCATGGGCGAGGACCAGGTCGAGGAACGCGTCGACCGGGTGCAGACCCCGTTCGAGTCCCACGTCACCGAAGGACTTGCCGACGAGCGAGGCCTCCGGGCAGCCGACGATCTCGGCGTCGAAGAAGTCGCGCTGCCACACCCGCATGCCCATCTTGTTCTCGTAGTCCTTACGGAACTGCCTGCGGTAGGACTCGTCGCGCATCAGCTCGTTGCGCTCCACCTCGTCGCGCAGATGCAGTGCGGCCGCACCCGATCCGAACTCCTCGAACACCACCAGGTCGATGCCGTCGGCGTACACCTCGAACGGCACGGGCAGGTGCTGCCAGCGGAAGTCGCCGCCGAGGGCGTTGACGGCGCGCGCCATCGGCCCGAGCGCCACGATGGCATACGGGTTGGACTTCACGTCGGCGGCGGACAGCAGGCTGGTCTTGAGTGGATTGCGGAAGACGCCCAGCGACTGGGCCAGCTGCGACACCAGGTTGAGCGGATTCTGGATGTCGGGGCCGGATTGCAGGATCCGCCCGGTTCGGCGCAGCAACGACTTGAGCCTGCGCAGTTCGCGTGGCTTGGCATAGGTGGACGGCAGGGTGCGCGAGCGGCAGGTGTCACCGTCGATCTTGTCGAAGAGCAGTTGCATCGAGGACATTCCGACGAACCCGGCGTCGAGCGCCGCCTTGAGCATCCGCTCCATCTCGGCCTGCTCGGCCCGGGTGGGACGTTCGTCGCTGCGGGTGGCGCGGTCGAGCCCCATCACCGCGGTGCGCATGTCGGAGTGGCCGAGGAACGCGGCGACATTGGGGCCCAGCGGCCGCGACTCCAGGGCCGATACGTATTCCTCGCACGACGACCAGGTCTTGTGCCGGTCGACCGCCGCGATCACGTGATCGCGGGGGATCGCCTCCACCCTGCCGAACAGGTCGCCCGCCGCCTCGCCGTCGACGTGGACGGTCGACAGCGAGCAGGACCCCAGCATCACGGTGGTCACGCCGTGCCGCAGTGACTCCGACAGCGCCGGGCCGTCGAGCACCTCCACGTCGTAGTGGGTGTGGATGTCCAGCATGCCCGGCAGCACCCAGCGGTCGGTGGCGTCGATGACCTGCGGGCAGTCCGCCTCGTCGAGCGGGTCCGGCGAGATCGCGACGACGTGGCCGTCCCGGATGCCGATGTTCCTCACCGCGGAGGCGGCGCCGGTGCCGTCGAACCAGCGGCCGTTGCGGATGATCGTGTCGTAGGTCACCTCGTCATAGAACCGCCCGCGGTATCGCAGTGTCAACGAAATCAGTGAACAGATTCTGCAATTTGTCTACTGATCTGGCTGCAGCCGCCTGGACCTGCGGTTATGCGCTGTCCCACGGGTCGGGCCTGCGGCCGTCGAGGTCGGTGAACCCGTAGACGCGCGCCAGTTCGGCCGCACTGACGGAGCTCTGATTCCACCGCGCCCGGTCCTCGTCCGCGGCGATGGCGGCCACCGCGCGCCCGACGAAGCGAGGCGACTCGGAGTCCGCGAAGCCCGGTGGTGCGGTCGGGCGACCGGCGGGGCGGTCGGGTTCCAGCGCGATCCGCCAGTCGTCCTCGGTCACGCCGTAGTTGTCGAGCATCATCTCCGACCGCAGCCAGCCGGGCGTGACGGCGACGGCGGTGGCGCCGAAGGGGGACAACTCGTGGCCATGGGAGAAGGCCAGCCGGTTGACCGCCGTCTTGACCAGGTCGTAGAACACCGAGAGACGGTATCGGTCGGCGTTGTGTTCGCTTGTGCCGTCGGTGATCTCCACGAGGAGCCCGCCCGGTGCCCGGACCAGCAGCGGTAGCAGGCAGTGCGAGGTGATGAGATGGGTGTCGAGACCGAGGCGCAGGATGCGCAGTCCCGCGTCGAGGTCGTGCTCCCACACGGGCCGGTTCCAGCTCGGCGGCGGGCCCTTGAGCAGTTCCGCGCCCCAGATGTCGTTGACCAGGATGTGGATGGTTCCGTAGTCGTCGGCGATGCGGTCGGCGAGGGTGCGCACCTGCGCGATGTCGAGGTGGTCGACCTGGACGGCGACACCGGTGCCGCCGAGTCGGGTGACCAATTCCGCAGTCTGCTCGATGGTCTCGGGGCGGTCGTAGTCCGACCGGATGCCGCCGGGGCCGGCAGATCCCGACCTGCTGCTGCGACCGGTGCAGATCACCGTGGCGCCGGCCTCGCCCAGTGCTGCGGCGATGCCCCGCCCTGCACCGCGGGTCGCACCGGCGACCACGGCGACGCGTCCGCGCAGCGCATCCGGATCGGGCGTCCAGGCGCTCATGAGCCGAGTATGCGCGCGGCGGGTCTCGCCGCCGCCGCCGGCATCGCAGGCGCATACTCGCCAAGGTGACTCCACTGCAGCGCTACATCGCCGAGGAAATCGCCACCGACCACGTCGACGGCCTGCTGTCCAGGCGTGAAGCCGTGCGCAGGCTCGGATTGCTCGGCCTGAGCACCGCCGCGGCGACCTCGCTGATCGCCGCGTGCAGCGGCAACAAGGAGCCGACGGCCGAGGCCCCGGTCACCTCGAGCGGAGCGGTGACCGCCAGTGCGCCACCTCCGGGAGCCGACACCGCCGTACCCACCACGCCGGTGACCTGGGCGGGGCCGCGCGGCGAGTTGCAGGCGGCGTGGGCCGAGGCGCCCGCTGCACGCGGCGCCGTGCTGGTGATCCACGAGAACAAGGGTCTCAACGACTACATCCGCTCGGTGGCGGGACGCTTCGCCGGCATCGGCTACTCCGCGCTGGCGATCGACCTGCTGTCCGGGCAGGGCGGCACCGGGAAGTTCGCCGATCCCGCCGAGGCGACGGCCGCGTTGAGCAAGCTGCCGCCGGCCGAGGCCGTCGCCGACCTCAGGTCCGGACTCGACGAAATCGCCCGCCGGGTGCCAGGCAAGAAGCTGGCCGCCGTCGGCTTCTGCATGGGCGGTGGCATGGTGTGGCGGCTGCTGGCCGCGGGCGAACCCCGACTCGCCGCCGCGGTGCCGTTCTACGGGCCGACGCCGGACAATCCCGATTTCGCCGGCTCCAAAGACGTTGCGGTGCTTGGTCTTTACGCAGCGCAGGATCAGCGGGTCAATGCGACGGAACCTGTCGCCCGTGCCGCACTCGAGAAGGCCGGACTGGTGTTCGAGCTCGTCACCGAACCCGATGCCAACCATGCGTTCTTCAACGACACCGGTGATCGCTACGACCCCGCGGCCGCAGCGGACGCCTGGCGCAGGGTGCAGGACTGGTTCACCCGCCACGTGGATTGAGCCTCCGCTCCTGGTGCCGAGGTTCACGGGTCGTTAAGACACCGGTTGCACCGCCGTTGTTGACCGCACATGCGCTGCGGTTTCCATCGGTGCCATGCGGGTTGTGCAGGTGGCGAACTTCTACGGTCCGCGGTCGGGCGGGCTGCGCACCGCAATCGACAGGCTCGGCGCGGAGTACAGCGCCGCGGGCCACGAGGTGTATCTCGTCGTGCCCGGACGCCGTCCCGAACAGCACACGCTGCCGTCGGGCGTCACCCGGATATCACTGCCCGCGCGGCTGATCCCGTTCACCGGCGGCTATCGGGCGGTGCTCCCCGGCCCTGTCACCACCCTGCTTCGCGAACTGGAGCCCGACGCGATCGAGGTGTCCGACCGGCTCACACTGCGCTCGCTCGGCGGGTGGGGCAGGCGGAACAACGTCGCCAGCGTGATGATCTCCCACGAACGGCTGGACCGGCTCGTCGGCCAGCTGTTGCCCGGCCCGATGGCGCGCGCCGTGGCGAACATCGCCAACCGCCGGACGGCGGCGAGCTACGACGCGGTGGTGTGCACGACGGCGTTCGCACGCAAGGAGTTCGACCGCATCGACGCCCGCAACGTCGTCACGGTCCCGCTCGGCGTCGATCTCGACCAGTTCCACCCGAGCCGGAGATCGCTGCAGGTCCGCCGGCAGTGGGCGGATCCGCAGCAGACTCTGCTGGTGCACTGCGGGCGCCTGTCGGTGGAGAAGCACGCCCACCGCAGCATCGACACCGTCGCATCGCTACGGAGTTCCGGCGTGGACGCCAGGCTGGTCGTCGTGGGGGAGGGACCGATGCGGGCGCGGCTCGAACGCCAGGCCGCGCGGCTGCCGGTCGCCTTCACCGGCTACATCGGCTGCCGCGACACCGTCGCCACGATCCTGGCCTCCGCCGACGTCGCTCTGGCTCCCGGTCCGCACGAGACGTTCGGGCTCGCCGCACTCGAAGCGCTGGCGTGCGGAACCCCCGCCGTGGTGTCGCGCACCTCCGCACTCGCCGAGATCCTCACCTCGGACAGCGGCGCCACCGCCGACAACGATCCGGATGCCATCGCGGCCGCGGTCTCCTCGGTGATCGGCACACCGGAACCGTTGCGCCGCAACAATGCCCGGCGCCGCGCCGAGCAGTTCACCTGGCCGCGGGCCGCGGCGGGGATGCTCGACGCGCTCGGCGCCCGATGACGGGCCGCCCCGCACGCTAACGTGACCGGATGGTCGAACCGGGACCAGCAGACACCGAGCGCACCAGGACGCTGTGGTTCGCGTTGCTACTGACCACGGCCAACGGGTTCCTCGACGCGTACACGTACGTGTCCCGCGGCGGGGTGTTCGCGAACGTGCAGACGGGCAACGTGATCTTCTTCGCCATCGACGTTGCCCACGACCACTGGGCGGCGGCGATGGCCCACGTGTGGCCGTTGCTGGCCTTCATCGCCGGCATCGTGCTCGCCGCCCACATCAAGTCCGGGCGGGTGGAACGCGTGGTGCCGCACCCGCTGCGGTGGACCATGGCCGTGCAGGCGGCGGCGCTGGCCGTCATCGGCTTCGTCCCGGCTTCGGTGCCGCACAGCTATGTGACGGTGCCGATCTCCTTCCTGGCGGCCGTGCAGATCGGCCTGTTCCGCAACATCGGCGATCTGGCCTACCTGCCGGTGGCGACCACCGGGAACCTGTATCGCTTCGTCGAGGCCGGTTACGACGGGTTCGTCGAGCGCCAGGCCGCATCACGGCGGGCGTTCGGCGTCTACGGAGCGCTCATCGCCGCCTTCGCGACGGGCGCCGTCGCCGGTGCGGTCGGCAGCCGGGCCTGGGGTGTGCATGCCGTCTGGCTGCCTGCTGCCTTCCTGGCGGTGACACTC
Organism: Mycolicibacterium arseniciresistens; assembly: GCF_030519285.1. Lineage (NCBI taxonomy): Bacteria > Bacillati > Actinomycetota > Actinomycetes > Mycobacteriales > Mycobacteriaceae > Mycobacterium > Mycolicibacterium arseniciresistens. Next base: position 702 of record NZ_JAUMSQ010000057.1, on the reverse strand, counting down.
GCGCTGTTCATCGTCGACAGGCGCGCGCTGCGCTGATCGGCCGATTCCGCCCGGGCTCCGACCACGACGAGGACAATCACGCCCACGAGCGAGGGGCGAACCATGAAGACCATCAAGATCCTGCTGATCGGGTGTCTGATCGCACTGGCCGCGGCGTGCGGGCAGGCCGAGAGCCCCAGCGACACCTCCACCGCGGAACGCGACCCGGGGACGGCGAGTGCGACGGCGACCAGCGAGGCCAGCGCAGGCACCGCGCCGACGATCACCATCAGCAGCATGGAGTTCGGCGAACCGATCACCGTCCCGCCCGGTGCGCTGATCTCCGTGGCGAACACCGACCGGGCCGAGCACTCGGTGACCTCCCGTACGGCGGGCCGGTTCGACGTGCACGTCGACGGTAACCAGAAGGCGACCTTCACCGCGCCGACCGAGCCGGGAACCTACGAGTTCTACTGCACCTACCACCCGAACATGACGGGCTCGTTGATCGTCTCCTGACGTCTGCGCCGGTTTAGTCAGCCCCCGCGGAGGGCATTCCGGCGAAATAGCGGGATCGTCAAAACTGGTGACCGCGCCCGCACCGAACGAAGGAGCCCGTGGTGGCCACCAACACCGTCATCTGGATCGTCGTCGCCGTCGTGGTCGCCGTGGCGGTCATCGCGCTGCTCGCGGTCCTGGCCCGCAAGCAAAGTCACAAACGCC
>NZ_JAUMSQ010000569.1:0-705 GCF_030519285.1 Mycolicibacterium arseniciresistens | reverse complement strand
GTGCGGGTCCTGGCGACGGCGGCGGTCCGGCGACCGCGCCGTGCGGTGCCGTACCGAGCGGCACGGCAGGCGTCGCTGCGGGCGATCCGGGCAGGCCGGTGCGGTCGGGCATCCGAACAGTCACCTCACGAGGATCGACCACTCGCGGCGCGGGAGGCGGTTGCGGCGTCGGCGTGTCGTCGGGCAGCGGGGCGTTCAGCGGTGGCGGCGGGACACCCTCGGCCGGTTTCGGCGTGCCGACGACGACCCAGTTGCCCGCCGGGTCCTGGACGAGGTGAGCGGTGTCGCGCGAGGGGATCATGCCGAGATCACGCGCCGCCTCGGCCAGGGCGGGTGCTGCCTGCGCCTCCAGCACGTCGCGCTCGAGCGCCTCCTTCTGCTGGAGCAGCGCCTGGTTGGTCTCCCGGGCCGCACCCAGTTGGTAGGAGCGCTCGGCGGCGCCGGTGGACAGCCACAGCGTGATGCCGAGGCCCATCCCGAGCGCCCCGATGACGAGCACCACGAACGGCACCCTGGCGACCAGGGTCCGGGGATTCAGCTCGATCTCGGCGAGCCTGACGAGGAGACGTTGACGCAGCGGAGGGCGAACGACTCTCGGCGCCTTGGCCTTGCGGGCCTTGGCGCGGGCCTTGGCCTGGCTGGCGTTCTTCGGCCGCGCGGGTGCGGCCGCCGCACCCGAGGACGGCTTGGCCGGCCGGGCGACGG
>NZ_JAUMSQ010000568.1:0-713 GCF_030519285.1 Mycolicibacterium arseniciresistens | reverse complement strand
TCGGCCGCGCCCGTGCTGCTGCTCGACGAACCGACCGCGCACCTGGACGCCGCCCTCGAGACCCGGGTGCTCGAGGCGATCACGGCGCGGGCACGCGCCGGGGCCACCGTGGTGGTGGTCGGACACCGCGATCCGGTGCTCGCGATCGGCGACCACGTGCTGCGCATCGGGGGTGATGTCGGTGCTGAAGTCGTTGCCGCGCGGTGACTTCCTCCGCCTGGCCGTCGCGCTGCTGCGGCCGCGGATCTCGCGACTGCTGGCGGCCACGGCGCTCGGGGTGCTGTCGCTGGGCAGCGCGCTCGCGCTGACCGCCGTGTCGGCGTGGCTGATCACCCGCGCATGGCAGATGCCGCCGATCCTCGACCTGACCGTGGCGGTCGTCGCCGTCCGGGCCCTTGGCATCTCCCGCGGTGTGTTCGGGTACTGCCAGCGGCTCGCCGCACACGACACCGCACTGCGCTCGGCCGGAAACGTCCGCGTCGACCTCTACCGGCGGCTGGCGTCGGCGCCCACGGAGGTCGTGATGCGCCTGCCCAGCGGCGAACTGGTGGCCCGCGCGGGCGCCTCGGTGGACGAGCTGTCCGATGTGCTGGTGCGCGCCGTGCTGCCGATCGCGGTGGCCGCGGTGCTGTCTGTGGCCGCGGTCGGACTGCTGGCAGTCATCTCCCCCGCCGCCGCCGGGGTGCTCGCGGTGTCCCTGCTGATCGCGGGCG
>NZ_JAUMSQ010000567.1:0-728 GCF_030519285.1 Mycolicibacterium arseniciresistens | reverse complement strand
GATCGCCGTCCCCGCGCACTGGGGTCCCGCCACCGTCGGCGCCCTGCGCGGGGCGCTGCGCAACCATCCGGGTCTCGCCTCCGACGGCGCCCCGGCCGCACTCATCCCCGACTCGGTGGCCGCCCTCGCCGCCCTGCAGGCCGCACCCGGCCTTCCCGATGCGGGCGTCGTCGTGCTGTGCGACTTCGGCGGAAGCGGCACCAGCATCACGCTGGCCGACGCGTCGTCCAACCTCGACGCCGTCGGCCAGACGGTCCGCCACGCCGACTTCTCCGGCGACGGTGTGGACCAGCTGCTGCTCAACCACGTCATCACCGGTATCGCCGACGCCAATGACGCCGACCCGGCCGGCACCGCGGCGGTCGGTTCGCTGGCCCGCCTGCGTGACGCGTGCCGGCAGGCCAAGGAGCGGTTGTCCGCCGACACCGCGACGGTGGTGCCCGCCGAACTGCCGGGTGTCCGCACCGATTTCCGGGTGACGCGCGCCGAACTCGAACAGCTCATCGCCGGTGGGCTCGCCGGTGTACTGGCCGCCGTCGAGGACACGTTGCGGCGCAACAACATCGCGCCCGCCGACGTGTCGGCGGTGGCCACCGTCGGCGGCGGCGCCCACATCCCGCTGGTCACCCAGCAGCTCTCGGAGCGACTGCGCGCACCCGTCGTCACCACCCCGCAGTCACAGCTCAACATCGCGGCGGGCGCGGCGCTGGTGGCCGGCCGCGGGCTCA
>NZ_JAUMSQ010000566.1:0-742 GCF_030519285.1 Mycolicibacterium arseniciresistens | reverse complement strand
GGCGCCGCCGACCCGCCTGCGCCCGCGAGCAGCAGCCCGGTCGCCGCCGTCGGCCGCGTGGCGGGTTGCCGGGCCATCCCGTCGAACCGGCTGATCGAGCCGACGTAGTGGGTCTTCTCGTCGTACCGACGGAGCCAGGCGGGCCGGTACACGTCGGCGGACCACGGCGCCACGATGCGGTCGGCGACGTCGTAGGCCAGCCGGTGCGCCTCGTCGGTCCGGTCCCCCGGCATCGCCATCACCGTCACCGGCACGCCGGCCAGCCGGACCAGCATCGTCACCTCCACCGAGACGTCGACGACCATGCGGCGCGGGCGCAGTTCGACGATCGCGTCGAGGAGCATCGCCGACCGTTCGGCGAGCCCGCCCACTCCCACGGGCGCCCAGTGCAGCCGGCCGTTCGCGGTGGCATCGACGGGGGCCAGGTCGGTGGGCGGCACGTCGGAGGGCAGCTGCACCCAGTCGTCACCGGGCCGGATCGCCGCCGGCCTCGATGACGACGAGAAGAACACCACGTCCTCCCGGAGGTGCCGGGTGATGCCCAGTGCGCGGGTGAGGTGCCCCCGCCCGTGATGGTGGACGTAGTAGCCGATCACGCCGACAGGCTTTCGGGTTCCTCGTCGAGCAGCCCGGAGTAGCAGTCGAGGTACCGGCGCACCATCACCGCCTGGGAACAGTGCGCTTCGGCGCGGGCGCGCACCCGTGCCCGCGGCAGTTCGGCGGCGCGCACGATCGCGCCGGC
>NZ_JAUMSQ010000565.1:0-762 GCF_030519285.1 Mycolicibacterium arseniciresistens | reverse complement strand
CGATCTGCTCGTCGCGGCGATCGAGGACGTGCCGTCGGGTCTGTCCCCGGAACAGCAGCGCCCGCTGCGTCGCATCCACACCGTGCTGACGGCGGCGCGCCGCAGTGCCGCCGCCGGGCAGGACCCACGGGACACGCTGTGGCAGGCGTGGCACCGCTCGGGCCTGCAGCGGCGCTGGTTGTCGGCGAGCGAACGCGGTGGCCCGGCCGGCGCGCAGGCCGACCGTGACCTCGATGCGGTCACCGCGCTGTTCGACGTCGCCGAGCAGTACGTGGGCCGCACGGCCGGAGCCTCCATGCGCGGCCTGATCGACCATGTCGTCGCGCTCGGGCCGCCGCCACCGCCGCGCGACCAGCGCCCTGCCCCCGACGCGGTCGCGGTACTCAGCGCACACGCCGCACTCGACCGGGAGTGGGAGTTCGTGGTGATCGCGAGCCTACAGGAAGGGTTGTGGCCCAACACGGTTCCGCGCGGTGGTGTGCTCGGCACCCAGCATCTCGTCGACGTGCTGGACGGTGTGGCCGCCGCGACCGACCGTGAGCTGTCGAGCCGCGCGCCCCTGCTGGCCGAGGAACGCCGCCTCCTGATCGCCGCACTCGGCCGGGCGCGCACCAGGGTGCTGGTGACCGCCGTGGACAGTGAAGACGGTGACGAGGCCGCGCTGCCGTCGCCGTTCTGCCACGAACTGGCGGCGCTGGCCACCGATCCCCGGCCGGAGCCGGACCTGCCCGCCCGAGCCCCGCGGGTGCTGGCGCCCGCCGT
>NZ_JAUMSQ010000564.1:0-828 GCF_030519285.1 Mycolicibacterium arseniciresistens | reverse complement strand
GCACCAGCAGCGGATGGCCCTGCGGTGACGGCCCCTGCGGCAACGACCCGCGAACGGTGAAGAACTCGCCGCGGTGGTCGACGCCGCGGCGCGGTCGGTCCGCGGCGGCATCGCGCCACAACGCCTGCACCACGTCGACGAACTCCGCGGCGCGGCGGTACCGCGTCGGTCGATCGGGGTAGTCGGCGAGACCGAAATTGCCTCCCGCCGAGGGAGAGTAGGTGGTGACGACGTTCCATGCGAGGCGGCCACCCGAGAGTTGGTCGAGGCTGAGCAGCCGGTGTGCGAGTTCGACGGGATCGTTGAACGTCGACGACAGGGTGCCGATGATGCCCAGATGCTCGGTCTCGGCGGCAACGGTGGCCAGGATGACGCTGGGCTCGAGGGCCTGCGACGGTCGCACGGCCGGGTGGTCGCGCAGGGCGGGTCCGTCGGCCAGGAACAGTGCGTCGAGCCTGCCGCGCTCGGCGATCCGCGCCATCCGCGCGTAGTACCCCGGGTCGGTGAACGCGGTCGGCGGCTCGGAGGTCCGGCGCCAGGCCGCGGTGTGGATGCCGAGGTTGAGGACGTTGACGTTGAGGATGACGCCACGGTCGTGTCGGGTCACAATCGGCCTCCCGGTTGGGGTGCACCGGCGAACGCAGGCCGGTGACTGGTCAGATCGGGCAGTGCGGGTGCAGGTAGGTTCAGCCGTTCCCGCAGGGTGGTGCCACGCGCGACGACGAGCTGGCCGCGACGGCGTGCGTCGGACACGTCGTCGAGCGCCGGCCCGAGGGTGCGGGCGGTCAGCCGCAGCAGCACTCCGACAGCGCCGGCGGTGCGGCTCAG
>NZ_JAUMSQ010000563.1:0-851 GCF_030519285.1 Mycolicibacterium arseniciresistens | reverse complement strand
TCGACGGCCGCCAGCTCCCGGTGCAGCGCGGCCACCCCGGCGTCGGCGAGCCGCTGCTCGTAGCGGGCGCGCACCGCCGGATCGGTGGCCGGGAAGGACCACTCGTCGAGCAGCGACTGGACGTAGAGCATCGACCCGCCGACGATCACCGGCACCGCGCCGCGGGCCGCGATCGCCTCGACGTCGGCCGCCGCGGCGGCCTGATACCGCGCGACGGTCGCTATCTCGGTCACCTCGAGCACGTCGAATTGGTGATGCGGCACCCCGCGTCGCTCGGCCACCGGCGTCTTCGCGGTGCCGATGTCCATCCCGCGGTAGAGCTGCATGGCGTCGGCGTTGACGATCTCGCCGCCGATCCGCTCCGCGACGGCCAGGGCCAGCGCCGACTTCCCGGTGCCGGTGGGCCCGATGACCGCCAGCGGCCGAGCGCTCACGGCGTCCACAGGCCGACGAAGTACCCCACTCCGTACGGCGCACCGCGGTAGAGCTCCTCGGCCGATCGCGGCGCGGGTTCGGCCAGGCCCGCGAGCACCTGGTAGGCGACCCGGCCGACGACGGCGTCCGGCAGCCCGTGCAGCGCCGCGACGTCACCGCCGGCCAGTGCGTCGTCGAGCGCCTGCTGCACGGCCACCGAGTCGGGGTCGTATCCGCCGGGGGCGGGCGGGGTCAGCGTGTGCGCACCGTCGGCGACGACGAGCACACCGAATCGTTCGTCGGCGGCGTCCAGCTCGGCGCGCAACCGTCTGCCCCGCTCGGTCGCCTCGCCGGCGTCGAGGCCGGCCGCATACACCCGCACCTGCGCGGTGGCGGTGGGCTGGGCCTGCCCGCGGATCCAGCCGGCGATCAGGGCG
>NZ_JAUMSQ010000562.1:0-860 GCF_030519285.1 Mycolicibacterium arseniciresistens | reverse complement strand
GGGGCCTGCGCCTCCCCGCGGCCGGCCACGCCGCGCAACCCCGCCCGGCCCGGACGGGGATGTCCCACAGCGGCCGGCCTGACGCATCGGGTAATTAGCTCGGGGTGTTGATCACCGGCCCGTCGGGCACCACAGGTTATCCACAGCGACTCCCATCGTCTGCGCAGACTTCGCGGCTCACGCGGCGTTCGGGCAGTTCGACGCCCTGTGGATAGACCTGTGGAAACTGTGGATAGCCCGGAGATTGCTGCCGCCGCGATGTCCCGGTCGCTGGATGCGGCGGCCGGCCGGCCGTGCCAGCATGGGGGACATGGACGACGTGGAGGTCGCACAGGCCGACGTCGCGCAGTTGCCCGAAGCCTTCGACGACTCGGTGATCCTGCTCGACGTACGCGAAGACGACGAATGGCAGCGGGGGCACGCCGCCGGTGCGCGGCACATCCCGATGGGCGACGTCCCGTCCCGGCTTGCCGACATCGACCCTGGTGCCCACCTGTACGTGGTGTGCCACGCGGGTGGCCGGTCACAGCGGGTGGCGCAGTACCTGGTCCGCAACGGGTACCAGGCGGCCAACGTCAGCGGCGGGATGCTGGCCTGGGCCGGCGCAGGCCGTCCTGTCGTCACCGACGACGGCGGCGTCGGCAGCGTCTGACTCCGGGGTGCCCGACCGACTGCTCTGCCACCGACGCCACCATCGCTAGGCTGGTCGGATGATCCAGGTGTGTTCCCGCTGCGGGACGCGGTGGAACGTGCGCGACCGACAGCGGCAGTGGTGCCCGCGCTGCCAGGGCACGCTGCTCGCGCCGTCGGGTCCCGCGCCGGGCTCGGAATGGAGCGCGCAGCCGAGCGAGGCGGCAGCG
>NZ_JAUMSQ010000561.1:0-866 GCF_030519285.1 Mycolicibacterium arseniciresistens | reverse complement strand
GGGCGCCGCCGTCGCGGTCACCGGCCGGTCGCAGGATGCCCTGGCCGCCACCGCGGCGCGCGTCGAGGAGGCCGGCGGGAAGGCGCTGCCCCTGGTGTGGGACCTCGGCGACGCCGACCGTCGGGAGCCCACGGTGGCCGAGGTGGAACGCACCCTCGGGCCGATCGACATCCTGGTCAACAACACCGGCGGTCCGCCACCCACCCCGGTGGCCGGCCAGGACGACGCCACCTGGCGGGACAGCTTCGAGAAGATGGTGCTGTCGGTCATCGCGCTGACCGACCGGGTGGTGCCGGGCATGCGGGAACGCGGCTGGGGCCGCATCCTGACCTCGACGTCGTCGGGCGCGCTCAGCCCGATCCCGAACCTGGGGCTGTCCAACACCTTGCGGGCGAGCCTGCACGCCTGGTCGAAGACCCTCGCCGACGAAGTCGGGCGGGACGGCATCACGTCGAATGTGATCGTGCCGGGCCGCATCGCCACCGACCGCACGCAGTTCCTCGACGAACGCCGGGCGGCCCGCGAGGACCGCAGTGTCGAGGACGTCGCACGCGACAGCGCCGCCACCATGGCGCTGGGCCGGTACGGCAGGCCCGACGAGTACGCCGACGTGGCGGCCTTTCTGTGCAGCGACCGCGCGTCCTACATCACCGGCGCGGTGATCCGCGTCGACGGCGGTCTGATCGGCAGCGTCGTCTGAATCAACTTCAACACTTCGTTCAAGGGGAGTTCCGTTGCGCCTTCGTACCGTTCGACTCGATGACCGACCCACCGCCTGCGTCGCACTGGCCGACGGCCGCCTGGCCCTGGTGGACCGCGTGCTGCCCGGCGCGCCCGGCGACCTGATGGCGCTGCTCGAGGCCGGC
>NZ_JAUMSQ010000560.1:0-871 GCF_030519285.1 Mycolicibacterium arseniciresistens | reverse complement strand
TTTGTTGCCCGGTCGCGCTCGGGTGAAGGTGATCTTGCGGCCGGTGCACCAGGCGAGCAGGTGCTCGTTGATGAATTCCGAACCGTTGTCGGCGTCCACACCCAGGATCGGGAACGGCATCTTGCCGGCGATGTCGTTGAGGGCGGCCAGCACGCATTTAGCCTCTCTGCTGGGCACTGCTCGGTTTTCGGTCCAGCCGGTGGCGATGTCGGTGACCGTTAAGGTGAATGCGTGGCCTCCACCCCGGTTGCCGCCGTCGTGCCAGACCAGGTCGATCTCGACGAATCCGGGTTGAGCGTCGTCCCACTCGGCCCACGTGCGTATCGGGATCTGGCTTTTCAATATCGATCCCCGCTTCGTGCCGACCCGGCCCCGCTGATGAAGCCTGACCCGCTCACCGGCCAGACGGCGATCGATGGTGGCCGCCGACATCGACGCCAGCAGCGCGGCGGTGTCGTCATTGATGTCGAGCTCTCGAAAATGACGCAGCACTGCCACCAGTTCGCCCAGCATCGGCGCCAGCCGTTTACCGGCAGGCATTCCGAGTACCGTCCAGCAGACCGTCAGCGCCGCGATGACCTCGGGTCCGTACTTCACCGACCGAGGACTGCGCGCGGTGACGATCTTGGGCCGTAGCGATGCTGCGAGCGCCTTACGAGCATGGTTTCGATGCCACCCTGTGTTGGCGCACAACTCGTCGAGAATCCGGCTCTTGCTGCTCTTACTCGCCAGCAGGTAACGCCTCGCGGCCGTCTCAGTGATTGCTCTGCGCTCGGCCAACGTCAACCCCATCCACTGGGCCTACGCGCGCATTTTCAATGAGGCAACGAATCACCCATTCGCGCGCATTTCTGATGAGTCAACGCGGTCG
>NZ_JAUMSQ010000056.1:0-23593 GCF_030519285.1 Mycolicibacterium arseniciresistens | reverse complement strand
TGGATCGTCGTCGCCGTCGTGGTCGCCGTGGCGGTCATCGCGCTGCTCGCGGTCCTGGCCCGCAAGCAAAGTCACAAACGCCGGCACCTGCAGGCGGAACAGATTCGCGAGGAAGTCGCGGAGAAGAGCCAGCGCGTGGAGAAGCGCGCCATCGTCGCCGACGAGGCCGAGGCGAAGGCCCGTGCGGCCGCCGCCGAAGCCGAGGCCAAGGCCGCGGAAGCCGCCCGTCTGCGCGACGTCGCCTCGTCGCACCGGGATGCCGTGACGACGTCACGCGAGGAGCTCGACGCCCGCCGCGAACACGCCGACGCGCTCGACCCGCATACGCCCAAAGCCGAGGACATGCAGCCCGACGCCCCTGCCGGCGAGAAGCAGCCGGACACCTGGAACCAGGCGGATCCGACGACCGCGGGCCCGCACCATGACGGGCCCACGCACGGGGACCGGTTCGCGCAGCCCGACCAGGGCCGCGCTCCCGCGGAACACCGTCCCCGGTGACGGCGGGAGACAACGCGCCGGCGGTGCTCTTCGACATCGACGGCACGCTGATCGATTCCAACTACCTGCACGTGCACGCGTGGATTCGGGCCTTCACCGAAGCCGGGGTGGAGGTGGAGGCGTGGCGGATCCACCGGTGCATCGGCATGGACGGGTCGACGCTGCTCGAGTCCCTGGCCGGTGATGAGGACGACGACACCCGCAAGCGCGCGAAGGAATTGCATTCCAAGTACTACAAGGAGACCACCGGGCTGCTGCGGATGCTGCCCGGCACCCGCGATCTGCTCGACCGGGTGGAAGCCCTCGGCCTGCAGGTCGTCCTGGCGACGTCAGCGCCGGAGGACGAACTGGAGATCCTGCGCGACGTCCTCGACAGCGAGGACGTGGTGTCCGCGGTGACGTCCTCGGAGGACGTCGAGACCGCGAAGCCCAAGCCCGACATCGTGGCGGTGGCGCTCGAGAAAGCAGGCGTCGACGCCGACCGTGCGGTGTTCGTCGGCGACTCGGTGTGGGACATCGTGGCGTGCGAACGGGCAGGGGTGACCGCAATCGGCCTGCTCAGTGGTGGGGTTTCCAGGGAGGAACTCGAGAACTCAGGTGCCAGTGCCGTTTTCGAGAATCCGGCCGACCTGCTCGCGCAGATCGGCCGGAGCCCGATCGCTGCCCTGACGGATCAGGGCAGCGGGTAGCGCAGTACCGCGGCGATTCCGTCGTCCGGTGTGATCCGTTCGTCGGTGCGGATCAGCGCCGCTCCGGTGCTGATCGCCGCCATCGGGAGTGCCTCGTCCGCGCGCAGCGTCTGGGTCGGCGCGGTGCCCAGTTCGGACAACACGTTCTCGTTCGGTGCGACGGTGAGCAGTTCCTCTCCGGCGAAGACGGTGGCGTCGCCGATATCGCCGATGATCAAGGTCTCTACCGCACCCGCCCGCAGCGCCGCGCACACCGCCGCAAGTCCTTCGACGGCCAGGCCGGACTGCTGTCCGATGGCCTGTGAGAACTGCTGCGCCGCATGATCGATGACCTCGACGCGGCGCTTGAGGAACTCCTGGTCGATGGCCCGGTGCAGCTCGGCGTCGTCGAATCCGCTGTGCCGGGCGCCGATCTCGAGTTCGACGATCCGGTCGGCGACCCGCTGCTCGAGGGTCGGCGTGAGATCGGAGCGGGACTGCACCTCACCGACCACGAAGACCACCTCTGGGGACAGCTCGTCGACGAGAGTGGCCAGCCGCTCGGCCACCGCCCGCAGGTTCTTGCGCCCGGCCTCCATGCTCCGTCGCTGCGGGTCCCCGTACCCGGGCGTCTCGGCGCCGGACGCCTTGTGGATCGGGTAGCCACCGCCGTCGACGGAGTCCGACTGCACCTTCCGGTCGCGGTGCACGGCGATGTCGGCGCCTGCGTGGTCGACCGCGACGATGACGTAGGTCGGGTGCAGCGCTCCGTGCTCCACCACGGGCACCACGTAGGGCAGCGTCGACACCCTCACCGCCGGCGTCTCGACCGGGCGGATCAGGTGCTCGTTCAGCAGCACCCCGTCGGCGCTGGCCACCAGACCCCTGCCGCTGCGGCCCACGGCGGGCGGCGTGTCGAGGATGGCGCGCTGCAGCACATCGACCACGTCGGGCGACGCGCCCTGCTGTTCGAGATCACCGTGGATCGCGCGCCACTTCAGCTCCCGCTGCGCGCGGCTGCGTCCTCGGTGTCGTGCGAGTCGTCGTAGTAGACCGACGCGAACGGGCCCTTCGACTCTGTCAGTGTGCGAAAACTCTCGGCGTGCATGGTCCTCCGTCCTGTTTCGTTCGGATCTGGGGTGCCCGCGACACCGTGCGGCAAACCGTCACCTGTCGAGCAGTGCAGCCACCAGACTGTCGGCCAGCCAACTCTCGAACCGGTCGGGCGCCCAGCCGCGAAGCCGTACCAGCCGGTCGAACAGGGCGGGGTCGATCGCCAGCCACACGACGTCGACCGCTTCGTCGGGTTCCAGGCGTCCCGTCAGCGCGCCGAGCGTCCGCAGCCGTCCGACGATGGTCCGTGCCTCCTGCAGGCGATGTGCGCGGCCCTCGTCGACGAGTGTCCGCGCCTCCTGGTCGACTCCTGCCGCGCCGTCGAGCACCAGGCTCAGCGCGGCCACCCGGCCGTTGATCTGTGCGCTCGCCCGTGCGCAGCCGCGCAGCAGCGCAACCGGATCGGCCTGGTTCAACACGTCGCGCAGACCGGCGCGGTCGGCGACGGCCACCGGCAGGTCGTCCCCGGCGACCGCCCACTCGATCGCCGTCCTGAGCAGGTCGAGCTTGCCTCCGACCGCGGTGAACACGGTCTTGCGGCTGACCCCGGCCGCCGCGGCGACGGCGTCGACGGTGGTGGCCCCGTAGCCACGCTCGACGAAGAGGCGATCGGCGGCGGCGATCACGGCGCGGCGGGTGTCGCGAGCCTGGGCAGCGCGGACCTCCGAGCGATAGCCGCGCTTGACAGCACCGCCCATTTCAGGTGACTCTCTGTGTATTCATTACACCGAACGCTACCTCAATAGGAGGCGCCATGCACATCCTCGTGATCGGGGCCGGGCCCACCGGTCTGTTCACCGCCCTGGCGCTGGCCCGGAGGGGCCATGAGGTCACAGTCGTCGACCGTGACCCCGGGCCGCCGGCCTCGGGACCGTGGCGCCGCCGCGGAGTGATGCAGTTCGACCACGCACACACCTTCCGGCCCCAGGTCGTCGAGGCGCTCTCGGCCGAATCACCGGACGTGCTCACCACCCTCCTGGCGGCCGGCGCCTCGGTGCCCGTGGACGCCGACGACCGTCCGGCCGCACTGCGATGCCGACGCTCGACCTTCGAGCGGGCACTGCGCCGCCACGCCGTCGCCGACAGGGCGGTGACGGTGCGCACCGGGCACGTCGACACCGTGTGGCGTCCCGCGGGCCGCGCCGCCGGGGCCGTCGTGGACGGTCGCCCGGTGCCCGCCGACGTGGTGATCGACGCGTCGGGTCGGACGAGTCGCGTCACCGAAGGCATCCGGCCTCCCGCCGAGGGGGAGGACTGCGGCGCCGTCTACGTCACCCGGCAGTACCGGCTGCGCGACGGGGCCCGGCCCGGGCCGACGAACTCGCCGATCGGGCTGTCGCTGAGCTTCCCGACCCATTTCGCCATCGCCTTCGTCCACGACGACCGCACGTTCTCGGTGACCGTCACCCACGACGGTGGCGACCGGCGGCTGCGGCTGCTCCGCCACGACGCCGTGTTCGAACGCGCGGTGCGCGCGATACCTCGACTCGCGGAGTGGATCGAGGACGAACGTGCACAACCCATTTCACCGGCACTGGCGGGCGGCCGGCTGTACAACGCCTATCGCGGCCAGCTCGACGAGGCCGGCCGTCCGGTACTGCCCGGCCTCGTCTCGGTGGGTGACGCGGTGTGCACCACCACGCCGCTGGCCGGGCGCGGCGTCGCCCTGGCGATGCTGCAGGTTCGGCGCCTGGTCGCCGCGATCGACCGGCACGGTGATGACTTCGATTCCGCCACAGTTGACTTCGATGACTGGTGCACGAAGCACATCAGGCCGTGGTTCGAGGACCACCGGCACTGCGACGCCGCCCGGGTGCGCCGCTGGAGGAGCGGCGACGTCGATCTGGGTAGCCCGCTGCCGTCGGATCTGATCGTCGCCGCCGCCGACGCCGACAGGCGGCTGCGCGACGTGGTCGCGCCGTATCAGTCGATGCGCTCGCTGCCCGCGACGCTGATGCCGGTGGAGCCGCGCGCCAGGGAGATCTTCGCCGCAGGCTGGCGCCCCGACGTGCCGGACGGGCCGACGCGCACCGAACTCGCCGAACTCTGTCAGCGCGTGGGCGTCCAGGACACCGGTAACCGCTTGATGCCGTGGATGAACGCCGAGTGCAAGCGGTCCGGTTCGGCGATGGCGGTGAGGTCGGGGACCTGACGGTGCAGCTCCTCGAACGCGACGGTGATCTCACGGCGCGCGAGATTGGCGCCAAGACAGAAGTGGGCGCCGCCACCGCCGAAGCCAACGTGCGGGTTGGGATGGCGGCGCACGTCGAACAGGAACGGGTCGGCGAACTTCGACTCGTCGCGGTTGGCAGAGCCGTACCAGAGCGTGACCTTGTCTCCGGCGGCCATGCGCACACCGCGCATCTCCACGTCCTGGGTGAGTGTCCGCCGCATGTAGGCCACCGGCGACGCCCACCGCACCACCTCCTCGACCGCCGTCGGCGCCACCGATTCGTAGTCGTCCCACCAGATCCGGCGCTGTTCGGGATACCGGCTCAGCGCCAGGACGCCGTGACTGATGGCGTTGCGGGTGGTCTCGTTGCCCGCGACGACCAACAGGATGAAGAACGACGCGATCTCGCTCGACGTCAGCCGCTCGCCGTCGACCTCGGCCTGCACCAGGCTGGTGGTCAGGTCGTCTCCGGGGTGGCCGCGCCGGTCGTCGGCCAGTGCGGTGGCGTAGGCGCCGATGTCCATCGCCACGCGGACGAACTCGTCGAAGTCGTTGGTGATGTCGGGGTCACCGAACCCGAGAATCACGTTGGTCCACTGGAAGACCCGCTGGTGATCGGTCTCCGGGATGCCCATCATGTCGCAGATGATCTGCAGCGGGAGGGGACCGGCGAACTCGGTGACCAGATCGGCTTCGCCGTCGGGATGGGCCGTGACCATCTCTTCGACCAGCCGGCGCGCACGGTCGCGCACCGCGTCCTCGATCAGGGTGAGCACCCGCGGGGTGAACGCGCTGCGCACGATGTTGCGCAGCCGGGTGTGCCGCGGGTCGTCCATCGCGATCATCGAACCGAAGTACTCGGCCAGTTCCGGCGACTGGTCGCCGACGGTGATGCCGCCGGCAGAACTGAAGATCTCGGGGTGGCGGCTCGCGTGGAACACGTCGTCGTGGCGGGTGAACGCCCAGTGGCCGGCGATCGGGTCGGCGTTCTGCAGGATGAAGGAGGGATGGAACGAGATCGGTGCTTCGCGGCGCAGCGTCGCGAACGCGCCGTCGCGGATGTCGTCGTCGTAGGCCCAGAAATCCCATGACCCCAGATCGACGTCGGCGAGCGGGATGTCCGGTGGCGCCGCCCCATTGACCCGTTCCGGTACCTGCGCTTCACCCAGTTTCACGTCGCCCGCCGCTCGATGATGGAGTCCCGCACCGAGCCTAGTCCTGCGGGCGGCCCTCGTGACCGGATCTGCCGCGGGTGCGCCGGTCCTCCTTCATCCTTGCCTCGAAGACGTGCCGCATGCCCTGCTGCAGTTCGTCGCGGACCCGGCGCTCGTGCTCACGCAGCACCGACCAGTAGTTGTCGTCGAAGTCCTCGACGATCTGGAACGTCCACCTGCCGTAGAGCACGTTGCGGCCCACCATCTCGGTGCCCAGCCGGTCGGCCACCTCGTCGTGGCCGGCGTCGCGCAGCTTGTCGCACGCCTCCCCGAGCAGCAGGTCCGCGCGCCCCATCAACTGGTGGAACTCGTAGAGATGTCCGCGGGCCCGTTCGACCCATTCCAGCGCTTCCGAAACCGCCCCGACCGCGTCGATGGTTTCGTCGCTGACCCCGGAGGGCCTGCGGTCGATGTCTGCGGGGGTGTCGTCCTGCTCGCTCACAGGGTCACAGGTACCCGTGGGCACGTCCGCTAATCCGCTTGCTTCACGACACCGTGAGGCTGCGCAGCTCCGGCCAGATCGTGTGCCACGGCCGGCGCAGGCCGGTCAGCAGGTGCACGCGCATGTCGTCACCGACGGTGCCGACGACGCGGGACGCGTGGAAGTACGGCCGCAGTTCGCGGTCGTCGGGGCCGACGTAGAGCACGGTGTCGAAGGTGTCGGAGGGCGGGGCGAAATAGCCGTAGCTGCGGTTGGTGCTGTGCGCCAGGGGCAGGCCGAACCGTGCCGAATAGCCGTCCAGGTACGCCGCGATGATGTAGCTGGCGCCGAACAATGCTGTGCGGTCCCGCTGTTCGGTCGGAAGGGCGTCGTAGGCGTCAGCGGTGTCTGCGGCGATCCGCTCGCCGACGTCCGAGCGGGTCATCGCGCATGACACCACCAGCATGGTGACGGCGACGGCCGTGGTCAGCGAGTAGCCGGCCCACCTGGGCCACCGCCGGGTCCGGGCGGGGTGACTCTCCCGGACCCGCTGCAGGCCCAGCGCGCCGGCCGCCGCGAGGGGAGCGTAGAGCCCGCACAGGTAGTACGGCCGGCCCTGGGCCACGACGAAGACGACGAACAGCACGGCGAACGTCACCCCGATGAACCGGTAGGGCCGCAACTCGCGGGCACGAAGCAGCCGCCACAGGCCGAACAGCACCAGCACGGCACCCGCCAGTCCGGCGAAGGCGACGATCTGTATCGCGATTCCCGGGCGTCCGCCGTAGAGCGCGTCGGCCTCACCGGCGACCACGGCGGTCATCTCGAGCTGCGGCCACCCGTGGGCGTGCTGCCACAGCAGCGTCGGCGCGGCCAGCCCCGCGGCCACGACGACCCCCACCCACAGCAGCGGCCTGCGCAGCAGCTCGCGTGGGCCGAACACCGCTACAGCGGTCAACAGCACCGCGACCAGGAGCAGCACCTGGAACTTCGTCAGCGCCGCCGCCCCGATCACCACCCCGAGGAGCAGCAACAGCCGGTCGTCTCGCACCCGCACCCAACGCATCGACAACCACAGGATCAGCGACCACTGGGCCGGTTCGAGCGTGTACGGGGTGAGCCAGTGCCCGGCCAGGCTCGGCCACACCGCCGTCGCCTGCGCCACCGCCGTCAGGACCTGTGCGCGCCGATCGCCGCCGAGCTCCCGGGCGATCAGGCCGGCGATCACCACCGCCGTCGCCGTCGCCAGGATCGCCGGCAGCCGCAGCGCGACCACCGAACCGGGCGCCACCGCGTCCATCGCCGCGGCCAGCGCCGTCGTCAGCGGCGGCTGGTCCACCGAACCCCAGTCCAGATGGTGGCGGCCGATCGCCAGCATGTAGACCTCGTCGAACCAGTAGGCCGGCCCGGCGACTGCGGCGACGGCGTGCAGGACAGCGGTGAGTGCTGCCACCGGCAGGACGAGGGCTGCGGCGAACGGTGCCACAGCGACGTGGCGGGCGGCGGTGCCGGTGTTCGTCGCGGTCGCCATCGCCACCACGTTACGACTCACGGCCACCGGTGAATTCGCACCGCTCCCGGCTCCGGCTAGCCCACCGGCTCTTCGACGACGGCCTTGATCCGCTCCAGCGTCTTGCGCATGTCCCGCTTGTTGCGTCGCGTGCGGAGCTGTCCGCCGAAGATGCCGAACACCGTCGCCAGCAGTCCCTCGGTCATCCGGAACGACTCGGTGACGTCGGTGCCGCCGTCGACCGGGTCGAACCGGTAGTGCCAGTTGTTGACCGGCCGGTCGCCGATGAGCACCTCGAAACCGAACTCGCGGCCCGGTTCACACGCGGTGACGCGGCAGACGGTCCAGTACACCGGGCCGATCTCGTTGCGCTTGACGTGCCCGCGGAAGCGCGCCCCCAGGGCCGGGCCGGTGGCCCCGTCCAGCCACTCTGCCTCCATCACCTCGGGGGAGAACCGGCCGGTGTTGCGGACGTCGGCCACCAGTTCCCAGATCCGGTCGGCAGGTGCGGACATCGTCACGGTCACGGCAGCGTGCATGACTTCCCTCCAGTCGCTTCGTCATCGGTTCTGAGGTCAGCGTGCCAGACGACCCAGTGCCGTCTCCGTAGCATCGTCGAGGTGGCTGTGAAGATCCGCTTCGGCGTCGGGCTTGGTGCCGACACGGGCCCCGACCGGCTCGCCGGCGTCGTCGACCACCTCGAGGCCGTCGGGATCGACTCCCTGTGGTTCTCCGAACTCGTCTACACCCCTGCCGTCGACCCGTTCGTCGGGATGGCCTACGCGTTGGGGCGCACCAAACGGCTCAAGGTCGGCACGTCGGTGGCCATCCTTCCCGGCCGCCACCCGGTGCTCGTCGCCAAGCAGTTGGCGTCGCTGGCGGCTGTGGCGCCGAAGCGGGTGCTGCCGGTGTTCGGCCTCACGTCGGCCATCCCCGCCGAGCGTGACCTGTTCGTCGTGCCCGAGGGCAAGCGGGCCGAGGTGTTCGACGAGGCGCTGCGGCTGCTGCGCGCCGCGCTCGAAGGAGACGGCGCCTTCCACGGCGAGCACTACGAGGTGCGCGCACTCGCGGTGGCGCCCCGACCGGACCCGCCGCTCGACATCTGGCTGGGCGGCTCGGCCCCGGCGGCCTTCCGGCGCATCGGCCGGCTCGCCGACGGCTGGCTGGGCAGCTTCGTGACCGCATCCGAGGCGCGCGGGGCCCGCGAACAGATCGAGCGGGCCGCTGCCGAGGCCGGCCGTGAGGTCGAATCCGACCACTTCGGCATCAGCCTGGCGGTGTGCGACGGCGCTATCCCCGACGACGTGGCCGCGGTGGTCCGCAGGCGCAGGCCCGACGTCGATCCCGCCGAGCTCATCGCCGCGGACTGGCCGCAGCTGCACCGCCAGCTCGACGACTATGTGGCGGCCGGGCTGAGCAAGTTCGTGATCCGGCCCACGGGCGGCGGTGACCTCACGTCGTTCCTCGACCGGTTCGCCGCCGAGCTGCTGCCCCGGCAGAACTGAACGACGTCATCGGCCGGCGTCGGCGTCCGCCATGTCGTCGCACAGCAGCGCCATCCGGTCCATGAACCACAGCTTTCCGGCGGTCTGGACGGCGACACCGAAGGCCGTCAGCCAAGGGTCGTACACCACCAGCCCCCACACCAGGAACGGCACCCCGGCGGCGCTGAGCGCACCGAGCACCAGCGGCGCCGTCCGGTGCCTGCGCGGCACCGGCCTGACTTTCCGCTCGCCCCAGTATGTTTCGCCGAGTACCGCCCGCGACGCCCAGCTGTCGAACGTCCGTGGCGCCGGGAACACCCGCGGGTTGACCGCCGTCCACACCACCACGGCGGCGACGGGGACGAGCGCCCACCAGCCGAGCCACACCCGGCTCCACACCGCGAGCGCGAGCGCCACGGTGATCGGGATCCTGGTGTAGACGCTCCACGGGTTGGCGTGTCTGCGCCACGAGTCCGGCCCGCGCAGCCCGAAGACCGCGGACAGCCGCGCCTGCAGGGTCACCCGACGCTCAGCGTTCGGTGATCGTGGGGAGTTCCTTGACGATCCGGCCGCGCACCCACTCCGGGCTGAGGCCCTTCAGGCGGTCGATCCAGCGGATGCTGTCGGGCACGTACCAGTGCAACCGCCGCGGATGCCGGTAGGCCGCCCATGCCGCGTCGGCAACGCTGGACGCCGGCATGAGCCGGAACAGGCCCTTCTTCGGTGCCGCAGCCGTGATGTCCGTCGATGTCGAAGTCCGGCCGTGTGCGGAGTGGTTGGGGGTCTCGGTGAGGATCGCTGTGTCGATGAGCCCGGGCAGCACGTCGGCGACCCGGACACCGTGGCGCTGCCACTCGACGCTGAGGGCTTCGGTCAGGCCCTTGACCGCGTGCTTGGTCGCCGAGTAGACGGCGATCTGCGGCATGCCGTAGGTGGCCGACGACGAGGACGTCGAGAACATCAGGCTGCCCGGTCGTCTCCGCAGATACGGCAGTGCGCCGTAGGCACCGGTGAGGACGGCCTTGAAGTTGACGTCGACCACCCGCATGGCGGCGTCGTAGGGCACGTCCTCGAACCACCCCGACTCGCCGATCCCGGCGTTGTTCCACATCATGTCGAGCCCACCGTCGGTGTTGCCGCCGCAGAACTCGGCGAGCGCCGCGTCCAGGGATGACCGGTCGGTGACGTCCACCCGGGCGGTCCAGAGCCGGTCATCGCCCAGGTCGTCGCGCAGTGAGGCCAGGCCGGCCTCGTTGCGGTCCACCGCGGCGACCCGCCACCCTCTCCTGTGGAAGAGCTTCGCGCCTTCCCGGCCCATACCGCTGCCGGCGCCGGTGATGAATATCGACTTCTCCGCTGCCGGCATCCGCCCGCTCCTCGCCGTGTCGACCTCGTTGTCGGAGATCATCCTGGCACCGATGAGTAGGCCGCGGCGGCGTGGTCAGCACATGCAAGGACAACACAGGAGGACCCATGGTCATCGTGGCAGGACACCTGGCGGTGCAGCCCGCGCAGCGCGACGCCTACCTGGCCGGTTGCGTCGACGTGGTCCGCCAGGCGCGCGGCGCGCCTGGCTGCCTGGATTTCGTCATCTCGGCGGACCTGGTCGACGAGGGCCGGGTGAACGTCTACGAACGCTGGGAGTCGCAGGGCGCGGTCGAGGCGTTCCGCGGCAGCGGCCCGAGCGACGAGCAGGGCGCTGCGATCCTGTCCGCGTCGGTGGCCGAGTACGACGTCGCGGGCAGCCGCTCGTTGAGCTGAGCGGCCCTTCAGGCGGTCCGCGCGCTCAGCGGTCGCAGTAGGACCGGGTGGCGGCGTCGAGGGCCTGCCGGTACATCGCGTCGAGCCCGCGGGCGTCGCCGACTCCGGTCCTGGCCTCGCCGAGCCGGGCGGCGCAGTCCGGGGAGCGCAGCAGCGTCCAGTGCGTGGCCAGTTCGGCGACCATCGTGCGGTTGAATCCGTCGATCGTGGCGCGCGATGCCGCCAGATCGGGACTGTGCGCGGGCGCGGCGACCGGGTCGAGCTTCCACTGGGCGAAGCGGCTGTATTCGATCGCCTCGGTGGCGTCGATCTGGTCGGTGAAGATGCGGCGGACCCGCTCGGCGTCGATGCCCCGGGCGGCGGCGTCGGCGGCGACCTGGTCGAGCACCTGCTGCGCGCGGGCGGGGTCGGTGATCGGCCCACCGGTGTGCCACTTGTTCGCGGCCACCGGCTCGGCGACCGCCAGCCGCTGCGCCGCGGTGTCGACCAGGGCGGTCAGCGGCGACGTGGGATCCGCCGATGCCCCGGCGACGGGCCACAGTCCGCAGACCGCAGTCAGGGCGGTGACCGCGCAGAGGGCCGACCGGACGGCGCGACCTGCGCCTGGGATGCCGGTCAGCGGTCGAAGTCCGGTTCGTCGTCGGTGAGGGGGACCGCGATGGCCTGATCCAGCAGATCGGCCTCGCTGCCGTCGTGGTCCCGCGAGATCGCGGTCCGCGCGGCTGACAGGTCCGGATCGTCCTCGCTCACCTCGACCGGGATCAGCTGCTCAGCGACGTCGGCTTCGGCGGCGTCGCGGTCGAATGCGGGATCGGTCATGATCAGTTCCCCCTTCACCTTGCGAACGGTCTGCTCTGACGTGACTCCACGATAGTGTGACGACTCACCGATGCAGGTCGGCGCGGGTGCTGTGCGTAGACTGCGCTGTCAACGGGGGCGGCTCTCGAGACAAGTGGGGCGCCGGACAACATCACGAAGACCACAACGTTCAGAGGTTGGACCTTGCCAGAAACACCGAGTGAGACTCAGGACCTGAAGCCGCACTTCGAGGACGTCCAGCACCATTACGACCTGTCCGACGAGTTCTACCGGCTGTTCCTCGATCCGACCCAGACCTACAGCTGCGCCTACTTCGAGCGCGACGACATGACGCTGGAAGAGGCGCAGCTCGCGAAGATCGACCTCTCGCTGGGCAAGCTCGGGCTGGAGCCCGGCATGACGCTGCTCGACGTCGGGTGCGGCTGGGGCACCACCATCAAGCGCGCCGTCGAGCGCTACGACGTGAACGTCGTCGGGCTGACGCTGAGCAAGAACCAGCAGGCACACGTGCAGAAGGTGCTCGACGGCCTCGACACTCCCAGGAACCGGCGCGTGCTGCTGCAGGGCTGGGAGCAGTTCCACGAGCCGGTGGACCGGATCGTCTCCATCGGCGCGTTCGAGCACTTCGGCCGCGACCGCTACGACGAGTTCTTCAAGATGGCCTACGAGGCGCTGCCCGCCGACGGTGTGATGATGCTGCACACCATCGTCAAGCCGAGCAACGAGGAATTCGCCGAGCGCGGGTTGCCGATCACGATGAACAAGCTGCGGTTCTTCAAGTTCATCATGGACGAGATCTTCCCGGGTGGGGACCTGCCGCAGGTCAGCGCCGTCGAGGAGCGGGCCCGCAAGGCCGGCTTCGAGGTCAAGCTGGTGCAGCCGCTGCGGCTGCACTACGCCCGCACACTGGACATCTGGTCGGCCGCACTCGAGTCCCGCAAGGACGAGGCGATCGCCATCCAGTCCGAAGAGGTCTACGAGCGGTACATGAAGTACCTCACCGGGTGCGCCGACCTGTTCCGCGAGGGCTACACCGACGTCTGCCAGTTCACGCTGACCAAGGGCTAGTCGAGACTGCGCTGCAGCAGCAGGGTGTCGAGCCATCGGCCGTGCTTGTAGCCCACCGCCGTCAACCTGCCGGCTTCGACGAAGCCCCGCTTCCGGTGCAGTGCAACCGAAGCCGCCGCATCGGCGTCGACGATGACGGCGATCACCTGGCGGACACCCGCGTCGGCACATCCGGCCAGGAGGTGGTCGAGCAGTAGGCCCCCGGCGCCGCGGCCTGTCGCCTCCGGCGCGAGATAGACCGAGTCCTCGACGGTGCGCCGGTAGGCCGGACGCGGTTTCCACGGGGCGCAGTAGGCGTAGCCGATGACCTCGCCGGACACCGTGGCCACCAGGAAGGGCAAGCCGGCGGAGCGCACCGCCTCCAGGCGACGGCGCCATTCCGCACTGTCGGGTGGTTCCAACTCGAACGTCGCGACGCCGTTGCGGACGTGGTGGGCGTAGATCCCGGCGACGACGGCGAGGTCGGATTCGACCGCCGGACGCACGGTCACCACCGGCTCACCTCGACGGCGGGCCCGGCGTGGCGCCGGCGGCGTCACGACGGCGGGCCGCCATTCCGGCGAGTGCCTCGAAGACCACCCGGTGGGCCGCGTTGACGGTGAGTTCGGCATGGTCGTAGGCGGGCGCGACCTCGACCACGTCGACACCCACCACATCGTGCTCGCGGCAGAGCTGCCGCACCATCCGCAGCAGGTCGGCACTGGTGATGCCGCCCGGTTCAGGAGTCCCGGTGCCGGGCGCGTGTGCCGGGTCCAGGACGTCGATGTCGACCGACACGTACAGCTTGTCGGCCTTGGCCAGTGCCTCGCCGACCGCCGTGCGCATGACGTCCTTGAATCCCCGGTCCCAGATCTCCTGCATGGTGTGCCACGTCATGCCCTGCTCGAGCATCCACTCGAAGGTGTCCTGCGGCGGCCAGTAGCCGCGCAGGCCCACCTGGACGAAGTGCGTGCCCGGCACCGCGCCGGACTCGATCAGGCGGCGCATCGGCGTGCCGTGACTCGCGAGGTTGCCCTCGATGTCGTCGGCGGTGTCGGCGTGGGCGTCGAAGTGCACGATGCCGACGTTGCCGTAGCCGTGCACGTCGGCCACCGCGGTGGCCGCCGGCCAGGTGATCGAATGGTCGCCACCGAGCACCACCGGTACGATCCCGCGCGACGCGACGGCGTGCACCCGTTCCCGAATGTTGTTGTGCGACACCTCGGTCTGGCCGTGCGGGCAGTACGCGTCCCCGAAGTCCACCACCTCGAGCCAGTCGAAGATCTCCAGCCCGAGATCCAGATGGTAGGTGCCGGGTTCGTAGGCGGTGGCGCGGATGGCGCGTGGGCCGAACCGGGCGCCGGGCCGGTTGGTGGTGCCGATGTCGAAGGGCGCCCCGACGATGGCCACGTCAGGTCGCCACGCCTCGAGTTGACCGGTCTCGGTGAGCACCGGCCGCTGACCGAAGGACACCATGCCCGAGTAGGCGAGTTCGAGTTGTTCGACCATCCCCGGCGGCAACTCGCGCCGTGGCCCGTCAACCGAACCGGCATCACCCATTCGACGACGGTACCGCTACGACGGCGCGCCTGCGCCCGATCCCGTCAGCGCGACGCGCAGTTCGTCGGGGACCGGCCGCTTGGCCCAATCCTCTTTCGCCACCACGACATAGACCGTGCGGCCCTGCACGGCGGGCTGCTCGGCCAGACCCGGGCGGCTGTGCAACACCGTGAACGCGAGCGTGAAACTCGTCGTCCCGATGCGATCGCAGCGCACCGCGACCCGGACGTGGTCGCGCCACCGGACCGGCGCGAGGTAGTCGATCTCGCTGTGCACGACCTGCAGGTCGTGACCCGTCCCGAACAACGCGGAGTCCGTCGCGTCGAGGTGGTCGAGGAAGCCGGTACAGGCTTCGTCGAACCAGGTGAGGTAGTGACCGTTGAACACCACGCCCTGCTGGTCCACCTCCGCGTAGCGCGGGACGATCGGCAACGAGAAGCCCGGTGGCGAAGGATCGGTCGACACGCGCTCACCCTAACCGCGTGGTCCGACAGGCTTCACCTCCCGCCGCAGCGCCTGACCCGGGTCACAGGGCACACTGAGCGGGTGCAACTGGTCACCATCGACGACATCCGCGCCGCGGCCGACCGGATCCGTGACGCCGTCCTGCGTACCCCGCTGGTGCCAGCCGGCTGGGCCGGCGACCCGGACCGCCCACTGTGGCTCAAACCCGAGAGCCTGCAGGCCGTAGGGGCGTTCAAGGTTCGCGGCGCCTTCCACGCCATCGGCCGCCTCGACCCCGACGTGCGGGCCCGCGGTGTGGTGGCCTACTCGAGCGGCAACCACGCGCAGGCGGTCGCGTTCGCCGCGGCCCGATTCGGATGCCCGGCGCACATCGTCATGCCGGAGGAGACACCGGCGGTGAAGGTCGAGGCGACCCGCGGCCACGGTGCCGAGGTGGTGCTGTGCGGGCCGGGACGGCGCGAAGCGGTCGCCGCCGAGCTGGTCGAGCGCACCGGCGGCGTGCTGGTGCCGCCGTTCGACCACCCGGACATCATCGCCGGCCAGGGCACCATCGGGCTGGAGATCGCCGAGGACCTGCCCGACGTCGACAACGTGCTCGTCCCGGTCAGCGGCGGCGGACTGGCGTCGGGCATCGGCACGGCGATCAAGGCACTCTGCCCGCACGCCAAGGTGTTCGGCGTGGAACCGGAACTGGCCGCCGACACGGCCGAGGCGATGCGACTCGGCCACCGTGTCGACTGGCCCATCGAGCGACGCAACCGCACGATCGCCGACGGGTTGCGCTCTCAGCCCTCTGAACTCACCTTCGCCCACCTGCAGCAGGTGCTCGACGACGTGTTCACCGTCACCGAGGACGAGATCACCGACGCCGTGCGGGAACTGACGTTCCGGGCGCACCTGGTGGCCGAGCCGAGCGGAGCGGTGGGTCTGGCCGCGTATCGCCGCCGGGTGACACCGCCAGGCCGGACGGTCGTGGTCGTGTCGGGCGGCAACATCGAACCGTCTGCGCTGCAACGGATCCTGGCCGGCTGACCGCTAGTGCACACCTTCCATCAGCCGGCTGATCGGTCCTGACACCGCGAAGACGACGGCCCCGACCGCGATCGCCACGACGCCCAGGATCCCGAAGTACGCGAATTCGCGTGCCGGATCGTAGTATCCCGCGAGCACGCCGGACATCGATGTGCCGAGCCCGACGGAGAAGAAGTACAGCGCCATCATCTGCGCCCGGAACGCCTCAGGCGCAAGCTTTGTGGTGACCGACAGGCCGATCGGCGAGAGCAGCAACTCTGACACCGCGAACACGGCGAGGACTCCGGCCACGAACAGCGCCGGGACCGTCCGGCCCGTGGTGCCTGCCATCGGCAGGAAACACAGGAACGCCAGGCCCATCCCCATCACGCCGTAGGCGAACTTGCGCGGGGTGGTCGGCGCACGGGTACCCAACCGGGTCCACATCACCGCGAACACCGGTGAGAGCAGGATGATCCACACCGGTTCGATGGAGCCGATCCAACTCGACGGTGCGGTCCACCCGAAGATCGACCAGTTCATGCGTTCGTCGGAGTACACCGCGAGCACGGTGAAGATCTGCTGGAACAGCGACCAGAACACCGCATTGGCGATGAACAGCGGAATGAAGGCCCGGACCCGGGTCTTCTCGATGGGCTCGACCTTCTTACTGGTCAGCATCACCACGAAGTACAGGATGGATGCCGCCACGATCACCACCGTGGTGACCTGGGACAGATTCGCCAGTGTCACCAGTCCGGTGCCGAGGGCGACCGCGACGACGGCCGCCGCCGCGACGAACAATCCGACGAAAACGCCGATCTTACTGCGTGGCAATGGGTTCGGAACGTCACGTCCGTGCGTGCCCAGGTTGCGGCGGAAGACGACGTACTGGATCAACCCGAGGGCCATCCCGATCGCCGCGGCCCCGAACCCGTAGTGGAAACCGAGGCTGTTCTGCAGGAGGCCGGTGATGAGCGGGCCGATGAACGCGCCGAGGTTGATGCCCAGATAAAAGAGGGTGAACCCGCCGTCGGCGCGCGGATCGCCCTTCGCGTACAGCGTGCCGAGCAGCGACGAGGCGTTGGCCTTGAGCGCACCCGACCCGAGTGCGACCAGGACCAGACCGGTCCCGACCCCGGCGAGACCGGGCAGCAGCGCCAGCGCGATGTGCCCCAGCATCACCACCACGCCGCCGTAGAACACGGTGCGCTCCATGCCCAGCAGCCGGTCGGCGACCCAGCCGCCGAGCACGGTGGACAGATACACCAGCCCGCCGTAGGCCCCGACGATGCCGGTCGCGGTGGCCTGCGGCAGCCCCAGCCCGCCCTTGGTCACCTCGTAGTACAGGTAGTAGCCCAGGATGGTGACCATCCCGTAGTAGGAGAACCGCTCCCACAGTTCCACCCCGAACAGGTTGGCCAGTCCGACGGGATGCCCGAAAAGCGTCCGTCCGGCGGGTCGCTCCTGTGCCTCGTCCACCGCTGTCATGCCGACACCCTGCCACGGCCTCTGCCGGCGGGCGCGGTAATCGAGGCCGTCATCCGGACACCGCGGGGGCACGCCGGGCTGCCGCTAACCTGGCTGGGGTGAGGGACACCGAAACACGGGGCGCGCAGATGCTGCGGCTGGCCCTGCGGGTGGTCATCGTGGCGGCGGTGGTGGCCGCGGTGGTCATCGTGGAACTGTCGTCGCGCTCGGGTGTGCTGTGGCGGCTGATCACGTTCACCTACCAGGCCAATCTGCTGGCCGCCGCCTTCTACCTGTGCACCCTGGTGTCCCCGCGTGCCGACGCGCGCGCCGGGTTGCGCGGCGCCGTCGTGGTGTACGTGGTGGTCGCCGGGCTGGTCTGGAACCTCGTGCTGACCGACCACAGCATGGGCTACACGCCGGCGAACTTCCTGTTGCACGTGGCGGTGCCGGTACTGGTTGTCGCCGAATGGCTGCTGGCACGCCGGTCCGGCATCCGGTGGTGGCAGCCGCTGCTGTGGCTGGGCTATCCCGCGGTCTACGTGGTGGTCGCCCTCGCGGTGCTCAACCACGCCGGCAGGCGCGCGCCCTACTACTTCCTGGATCCGCAGAGCGTGGGACTGCCCACCGTGGCCGCCAACATCGCGCTGCTCGCCGCCGTTTTCCTGGGCCTCGGGTACGGCGTGATGGCGCTCGGACGCACGTCGGCGCCGCCACGGTTGCGGTCCGGGTGAAACGATTCGCCTGCGCCGTCCGATGAAGAAGACGTGGATGAATCTGACGTCGGCGGCGTGGGCGTGTACCCACGTGCGGGCCAGCGCTTCTCGGCCGGTGCGACCGTGACGAACTACACTGGGGGCATGACGGTGCGCAGAGCGGTCCGACGATTCGCAGTGATTGCCGGCATCGCGGTCACCGCCCTGGCGGGATCGGTGTCCGTCGGTTCGGCGGCGGTCGACACCTCGCTGCGGGTGGCGAAGGTGGAACCCGCTGCCGGCGCCGTCGTCGGCGTGGCGCATCCGGTGGTCGTGTCCTTCAGCGCCCCGGTCACCGACCGCCGCGCCGCGGAGCGCGCCATCAGATTCGACTCACCCGGCACACCAGCGGGTGAGTTCGTCTGGCGGAGCAA
The DNA here is from genome assembly GCF_030519285.1 of Mycolicibacterium arseniciresistens. Taxonomy (NCBI): domain Bacteria; kingdom Bacillati; phylum Actinomycetota; class Actinomycetes; order Mycobacteriales; family Mycobacteriaceae; genus Mycobacterium; species Mycolicibacterium arseniciresistens. Next base: position 5,250 of record NZ_JAUMSQ010000056.1, on the reverse strand, counting down.
CAGCGTGGTGTCCTGGGAGCCGGAGGGCTTCTGGCCGGCACACTCCACCATCTCGCTCTCCGTCGGTGGTGCGCCGACGAGCTTCGAGACGGCGGCCGAGGTGGTCGCAGTGGCCGACATCAACGCGCACACGTTCACCGTGAGCATGGACGACGAGGTGCTGCGGGAGATGCCTGCGTCGATGGGCAAGTACGGATTCGCAACGCCCGTCGGTTCGTTCACGGCACTGGAGAAGCAGCGCAACGTCACCTTCGACTCACGCACGATCGGCATCCCACTCGACGATCCCGAGGGCTACCTGATCAAGGGTGAGTACGGCGTCCGGGTGACCTGGGGCGGGGTGTACGTGCACTCCGCGCCCTGGTCGGTCGGATCGCAGGGCTACAGCAATGTGAGCCACGGCTGCATCAACCTCAGCCCGGACAACGCGGCATGGTACTTCGACATGGTCCGCGTCGGTGATCCGATCATCGTGCAGTCCTAGCGATTTCGCTCACGACGGAAGCTCGGCGTGCAGGTTCTTGGCTGTCGGTGAGGTCTGCACGCCGGCGGGATCGGGATAGGTCCCGAGCAGGCGGTCTGCGGTGCCCGTGCTGGTGACCGTGAACCAGTAGTGCTCGTTCTTGAAGTGGTGCTGGCGGTGGTTGCGCCAGATCGCCCGGTAGACGGCCGTTCTCGGCTTGTAATCGCTGTGGATCAGGTAGTGGCACCACTCGTAGCAGATGCCCAGCACCGCCAGGCAGACCAGGAACGTCAGGCCCATCGCGAGCCGCGGGAAGGCCAGTAGCGCCACGGCGACGGCGACCGGCAGCACCCACAGCAGCGCAGGCCAGGGGATGAAGATCGCCGGGATGTCGCGTGGATCGACATGGTGCTCACGGTGTTTGCGCGCCAGCAGCGGATCGACGACGAGCCGGCCGACGCGCCTTGGCCGCCAGTGCAGCACGCAGACGTGGATCACCCACTCCAGGAACGGGAAGAGCGCGACCATCACCACCGGCACGACCGCGTCGGTGACCTGCCAGTCGCCGGCCATGACGCGGGCGACGGCGGCGCTCAGCAGCAGCGCCGAGATCATCCAAGGCGAGGGATGTCGGATGAACTCCCGCGCGGCGTCGGACAGGGTGAAGCCCTTGCGCGGGCGGCGGTCGGTGGCGTTGCTCATCGTGTCTCCTCCAAGGCGTCGAGGGCGGTCAGCAGGGCGGTGGAAGCCGGTTCGAGGAGCCGTTGCGCCGCCTCCTCGGCGGCGGCCGGGTCGCGCAGGCGGACGGCATGGGCGACGGCGCGATAGGCGTCGGGACGCCCGACTTCCTCGGCCATCAGGGTGGCGAGCGCGGGCAGTGCCGGTTCGTACGTGGCGCGCAGCGTGTTGTACATCAGCCGGAAGACGATCGAGTCCGCGCCGTCGACCACCAGGTCCCAGAAGCTCAGCGCGTGGCGCTGCCGGTCGACGGAGTCCTGCTCGGCGTCCAACATCCGGACCGCCTCGTCGAGCCGGTCCGGAAGGTCATCGGGCCGGCGCCGGGCGGCCAGTTCGGCCACCTTCGGGCCGTTGTGCAGCCGGGTCTCGATGATGCTGCGCACCACGGCGACGTCGAGATCGCCGCCGTGCAGCAGGAGCCGGGGGAGCAGGTCCAGGCCGGCGTGTCTGCGGTAGTCGCGCACGGTGGTGGTGTCGCCCTGCCGCACTTCGACGAGGCCGGTCGCGGCGAGGCGTTTGAGCGCTTCACGGATGGCGGGACGCGACACACCGAGTACCTCGGCGAGCCGCCGTTCGCTCGGCAGGGCGTCTCCTGGCGCCATCTCGCCGGTGAGCACACCCGACATGATCTGGTCGAACACGTCTTCGGGGACGGATCGGCGGTGGACTGGCTGCAGCGGCATGCTGCCAGCCTGGCATGGCTATTGGCCAGAGGTCAAGTGGTCAGACCAGTTAGCACTTCGTCTCGATGTCGAACGTGGCGGTCGCCTCGTCCGAGTTGCCCTCGAATTCGCCCTGGGCGGTGCCCGTGATCTTGACGCGGCCGTTGTCGACGGTCGCCTTGCCGTCGCCGTTCGTGCCTTCCCAGAACGCGCCGGTGAAACCGTCGAGTCCGCGGATCTCCACCGACTGCGCGGTGATCTTGTCACCGGTCGAGAAAGCGGCACGGAAGCCGGATTCCTTGTCGGGCGTCTCGACGAGCCAGTTCCAGCCCTGCTGAATACACCGGATGGCCGGTGGGGGATTGATGTTCTTGCCGTTGATGCTCACCCGCGCGGTGTGTGTGCCCACCGCCGCAGGCGGCGTCGAGCACGCGCCGACTCCGGCGACCAGTACTGCTCCAGCAACTGCGATGATCCGGCTGTTCACGTCGTCACCTTATCCACGTCGTCCCGTTCGCACGGGCGCTTTCCCGGCACAGCCGCCGTACAAACCCTTCGGTCAGCGCAAAGCGGCGGCCGTCTGCTCGTCGGCGGGCAGGAACGCCTCGATGCTCAGTTCGGCGGCGGTGAGGTCCAGGGCCGTGCCGAAGGTGGTGACCAGGCTCAGAAAAGTCAGCGGCACGCCCTTCGGCGTGGTCAGCTCGAACGGCACCGCGACGCCGCCGAGATCGGTTGCGTGCGCCGAATCCGCGCCGTAGGAACCGATTTCGGTGAGGAGCGCGGCCAGGCCGGCGGAGCCGCCTGCGGCCACCTCCCGGCGCAGCCGCGACACCAGGTGGTGCCGCCATTGACCCAGGTTGCGGATCCTGGGCGCCAGCCCGTCGGGATGCAGGGCGATCCGCAGTGCGTTCGGTTCGGCGAGCAGGTGCGGCGCCACCCCGTCGAGCAGCACACCGGCGCCCGCGTTGGCCTGGAGGATGTTCCACCCGCGGTCGACCACCACGCACGGGAAGGGGTCGTAGGCGTCAAGCACCCGGGTGATGCCTGCGCGGACCGCCGACATGTCGGGGTCGTCGAGCGCGCGCTCGGTGTACACCGGCGCCAGGCCGGCCGCGGTCAGCAGCTGGTTCTGCTCGCGGCGCGGGACGTCGAGGGCGTCGGCCAGTCTCAGCACCATCGCCCGGCTGGGCGCCGAACGGCCCGTCTCGACGAAGCTGACGTGCCGTGCCGACACGTCGGCCTGGATGGCCAGATCCAGCTGGCTCAGCCGGCGCCTCTCCCGCCAGCTTCGCAGCAGCGTCCCGAACGGCGGTGTCGAGGTGTGCGCGCTCGTCATCACCACAGTGTCGCCGCAGAACCCGGCGGCCGCGACTACCTCGGAGGTAATTGCCCCGCTTACCCCGACGCGGCACCGTTGACAGTGTCCCCGTCGAGCCGAGGAGCACCGATGCCAGACCTGACGCCCCACACCACCGGCGCCCGCCGGCCCATCCCGCGGTGGCTGCGCTTCGTGCTGGCCTCCGACCGCGCGGGTTCCGCGTGGTACATCGGCGCCGGCTTCTTCTTCGCGCCCGCACTCACAATGGTGTCGCCGTGGCCTGCGGTCACGACGGCGCTGTGGGTGATCATCGGCCTCGCGGGGCTGTGGCTCGGACTGCTCGGCATCGCGATGGCCACCGGCCTGGCGATGGTGCTGCGGTCGAACACCGAGATCCCCGAGGAGTACTGGCGGTCGATCATCGACTACCCGGCGGCCGCGCCCGCTCGTCAGCGGACGCCGGCGTTGCCCCCGGTGTAGTCCACCTGCCAGTGCTTGATGCCGTTGAGCCATCCGGACCGCAGCCGTTCCGGCGGTGAGACCGGCCGGAGGTCGGGCAGGTGGTCGGCGATCGCGTTGAACATCAGGTCGATGGTCATCCTGGCCAGGTTGGCGCCGATGCAGTAGTGCGCGCCCGTGCCACCGAACCCGACGTGCGGATTGGGATCGCGGAAGATGTCGAAGGAGAAGGGGTCGCCGAACACCTCTTCGTCGAAATTCGCCGACCGGTAGGACATCACGACCCGCTGGCCCTTCTGGATCCGGACGCCGGACAGCTCGTAGTCCACCAGGGCGGTGCGCTGGAACGACGTCACGGGCGTCGCCCACCGGACGATCTCGTCCACCGCGGTGGCGGGGCGCTCCTTCTTGTAGCGCTCCCACTGTTCGGGGAACTCGGTGAACGCGATCATGCCGTGGGTGATCGAGTTGCGGGTGGTCTCGTTGCCCGCGACCGCCAGCAGCACCACGAAGAACCCGAACTCGTCATCGGTGAGCTTGTGCCCGTCGACATCGGCCTCGATGAGCTTGGTGACGATGTCCTCGCCGGGTTGTTCGGCGCGCATGGCGGCCAGTTGCATGGCGTACATGATGAGTTCGACCGCGGCGTTGCGGTTGTCGTGGTGGGCGAACTCGGGATCGTCGTCGCTGACCATCTGGTTGGACCAGTCGAACAGCTTCTTGCGGTCGTCCAGCGGTACGCCGAGAAGACCCGCGATGGCCTGCAGCGGGAGCTCGCAGGACACCTGCTCGACGAAGTCGCCCGTGCCTTGCGCGGTGGCGTTCTTGGCGATGTTCTGAGCCCGCTGGGCGAGGTCCTCGCGGAGTCGTTCGACGGCGCGCGGGGTGAAGCCGCGCGAGATGATCTTGCGCAGATGGGTGTGGTGCGGTGCGTCCATGTTCAGCAGCACGAATTTGCCGGTCTCGCGCTGCTCGCCGGTCGACCCCGCCGGATACCGGGGCAGCGCCGTGTTCTCGAGGCTGGAGAACACGTCGCTGCGTTTGGAGATCTCCTTGACGTCCCGGTGTCTGGTCACCACCCAGTAACCGCCGTCGTCGAATCCGCCGATCCCGTCGGGCTGCGCGTTCCACCAGATCGGCGCGGTGCGCCGCAACGCCGCCAGCTCCTGCTCCGGGAGTCGATCGCGGTTGAGGTCGGGATCGGTGAAGTCGAACCCGGGGGGCAGGCCGGGGACGGGAACGCTGATGGTCACGGGCGGCTCCCTCGGAAACGACATCGTCTGCAGGCCGGTAATCCATTGCTACACCACGCATGCGGCGGTCGCCCGTGGTTCCGGGAATCCGGCGGGCACCGCACCGCGGACGGGAGCTCCCGCGGTCCTTCGGAGAACATCGGCCACTTTGGTAACAAAATCACGGGGAAGGAAGACAATGGGATAACACCGGGACGCAAGGAAAGGGCGGTCGGTATGGGTCTCTTCGAGCGTGGGGCAGTGCTCGCCGCGGCCGGTGCGGCGTTCGCCATCCTGATGTCGGCGCCGGCGACGGCCGAACCGGGTCCGCCGGGGCCACCCGGGCCAACGCCGCCGGGTGTCGAGGCACAGGCGGTG
>NZ_JAUMSQ010000559.1:0-885 GCF_030519285.1 Mycolicibacterium arseniciresistens | reverse complement strand
GCCGCGCGGACCGCGGCGGGAGGCATCGACCCGGCATCGGCCCCGGCGTGCACCTACACCGCGGCGGCCGTGGTGCCCGCGGCGCCGGACGCGGTGCACATCACCGTCGCCAACGTCGGTGACAGCAGGGTCTATTGGCTGCCCGACCCACCCGGAGCGGCGTTGCAGCTCACGGTCGACGACTCCGTGGCCCAGGAACTCATCGGCGCCGGGCTGTCGGCCCAGTCCACGGCAGTGCGGGCGGGAGCACACACGCTGACCCGATGGCTCGGCGCCGATGCGGAAACCGACGCCGAGCCGTGGACGGATACGAGTGTGCGCACCATCGCCGCCACGGGCGCAGGTCTTCTGGTCATCTGCACGGACGGTCTGTGGAACTACCTCCCCGAGCCCGGCGACATCGCACGGGTGTGCGTCGGCGGCGATGCGCACACAGTCGCGCGCAGGCTGGTCGACCACGCGCTGCAGGCAGGCGGACAGGACAACGTCACTGTCGCCGTGATACCCATCGGAGATCACCATGAGTCACGCTGACGGACAACGTTTTTCGGTTCACGTCGACCACAATCCCTACCTCGCCGCGGGCGTCGGCAGGGTGGATGCGATCGTCAGTGTGGCGACCGAGGGCGACGCCGCTTCGACGCCGGCTCACAGCGACCGCGTCGAGGTGATCGTGATCGATTGTTCGTCATCGATGATGTCACCTGCCGCCAAGTTCGACGCCGCCGTACGCGCCACCTCGGCGGCCGTCGACGAAATCGCTGACGGCACATACTTCGCCATCATCGCCGGCACCGGGAAAGCCTCACCGGTCTACCCCGCCGACGGGATCCCGGTCCGGGCCGACCCGGCGGCCAGGGCCGGCGCGGTGCGTGCGCTCGCGGC
>NZ_JAUMSQ010000558.1:0-889 GCF_030519285.1 Mycolicibacterium arseniciresistens | reverse complement strand
GCCGCAACCAACGCGATCAGCACCCGACTGATTGCCTTCATGTTCTCCCTAGCTTGTTCGAGGGCGAGTCCAAGAACCCACCAGTCTGTTTTCGGTGCCTGGCCGTCCGTACACCACACACCTCGCAAGATCTTCATGTGAGGCGAATTAGAAACTTCACATTCGGTTCTTACGGCTTGCTCATCGTTGACACGGGAAACATAACGGGGCGACATCAGCCCGGCAACGCAAGCGATCGCCGCGCGCCGAACCCGGGCGGGGTGTCTGGCACTTTGCTGAGCGCTTGGTCGCGGCGACTCGCGATGCGCTTTGCGAAGATGAGCGGCCCGTGTCCGCGCGGCTCTTTCCGGGCGAGGAGGCCGCATCCGCCGGGTCACAGCGACGAACCGAACTCAACGCACGCGCCTCAACGCGGTCATCAGCCCAGCTCAGAGGCGGTGATCGGAACAATCGCGGGGCTACATTCAGCCTACCGAGGGCCGCCGTCCGGCGACCCGTGCGCCTGTCAATTGACACGCGGGTCGGGTGACGCGCCGCCCGCCGCGTTGTTAACTGAACCCGCGCGCCATCGCCCCGGGGATGTCACATCATCCCCGGAGTGTGACGAGAATCACATTTTGCTCGAATGCGCTGTTCACCGGCCCGTAACCTACGGACACGCGAACCTCAGCTTCGAGGTAAGGAATAGGGGGCGGTCGACCAGTGGCCATTCCGAATGTGCATCGTTCGATGCACGAAGTGGATTGCTCGCCGAACGAACCGGTCGGCCGAGAGGCCCCACTCAACTACGCGTGACACGCCGCGGCGGGAGCGTCAGGCGGGCGTCAGGACAGCCGGACACGGAAACGGCCCCCGGTGGATGACACCGGGGGCCGTTTCCGTCAGAGCT
>NZ_JAUMSQ010000557.1:0-896 GCF_030519285.1 Mycolicibacterium arseniciresistens | reverse complement strand
CGACCGGCGCGGGCGGCGGCGGTGGCGGTGGGGCGGGTTGCGCCGTCGCCGAGGGCGCTGCCAGCGCCATTGATCCCACGAGGGTTCCCGCGAAGATCGCGGTCACCAACTTCCGCACGGTTCGCTGCCGCATGCGTCACCTCCAATTGCACAAAGCTCGGAACCAGTCTCGCACAGCGCGGGGACCAGCTACCGCCTCGCGGGGCGGCTCGTCCGCGGCGTCGGCCGGCGGCCGACTCGCTGAACTGCGGTGTTGATCGCTGAAAAGGTTCCCAGCGTTACTCCCGGCAATGGCCGAGGGAACGCCGAAGAGGTCGCGAACAGCCAGTACGCCGCCCAGCGCGGCGCCGATCAGCACCGCCGACGCGGCCAGCAGCCCCGCAGGTCCGGCCCACTCGTAGAGCACCCCGGCGGCCAGTGCACCGGCCATGATGCCGACCTGGAAGGCGGTGACGTAGCGGCCGGACGCGGCGTCGGGGTCCTCGGGTGCGCTGCGGATGACGGCGGCCTGCAGCATCGGGGGCAGCGCCGTCGACGTGGCGCCCCACACCAGGACGGCGACGACGCCGACCAGCGCGGCACGGCCGTCGGCCGCCGTCCAGGCCAGCACGCCGAACGCCGTCGCCAGCAGGGTCAGTCCGTACAGCACCGCGGTCCGCGGATCGCGGTCGCCTGCTCGTGCCGTGGCCGCCATCGACAGCAGGCCGGCGATCCCGAAGGCGGCCAGCAGCCACGCCAGCTGCGGACCACGCAGTCCGATCACCTCGCGCAGGATCACGACGATGAAGGTGTAGGACACGAAGTGTCCGGTGACGCCGACGAACGTCAGCGCCGACAGCGCACGCGAACGGCCGCCGGCGACACGGCGACCGGTCCGGCGGGCAGGGCCCGCCGTG
>NZ_JAUMSQ010000556.1:0-512 GCF_030519285.1 Mycolicibacterium arseniciresistens | reverse complement strand
CGCCGTCGACGCCGCTGCGCACGGCGGCCCGGCTGCTGCTCGCCGGCGCGATGGTGTTCGCCGGGGTGAGCCACTTGTTCTGGGCACGCAAGGACTTCCAGGCCCAGGTGCCCGACTGGGTGACCAGGGCCGCGCCGATCGACGCCGACGGCGTGGTGGTGGCGTCCGGCGCTGTGGAGATCATGCTGGGCGCCGGCCTGGCCGTGCTGCGACGCGACCGGGTGCTGGTCGGGCGCCTGCTGGCGGCGTTCTTCGTCGCGGTGTTCCCCGGAAACATCGCGCAGTACCTCGGCAAGCGCGACGCCTTCGGGTTGGACTCCGACCGCAAGCGCCTGGTCCGGCTGGTGTTCCAGCCGGTGCTGGTGGCCTGGGCGCTGTGGTCGACCGCGGTGCCCAGGTCGCGCTGAGGCCGGCGGGTCAGCCGACCCGCAGCCAGCCCGTGGTGTGCCGGTAGAAGGTCGAGCGTTTCACCGGCCGCGGCGCCGCAACGCCGTCGCGGGTCAGCAGCGCCC
>NZ_JAUMSQ010000555.1:0-440 GCF_030519285.1 Mycolicibacterium arseniciresistens | reverse complement strand
GGCCGGCGGGTCAGCCGACCCGCAGCCAGCCCGTGGTGTGCCGGTAGAAGGTCGAGCGTTTCACCGGCCGCGGCGCCGCAACGCCGTCGCGGGTCAGCAGCGCCCCCGGGGTGCCGAGCTGTACGGCGCGCCCTGACACCCAGCCGCGCGGCCGCCCGCGCGGCGAGAGCACCGCGGCGCGCAGACCCGGCAGCGCCGCCGTCGCTTCGATCCGCACCCCGTGGACGTCGCCGTCGAACAGCACGGTGTCGTCGACGACGGCCTCGCCGACGAGCGCTGTGCCTTCGGGGGAACCTGTCCACGACGCCGTTCCGACCAGCGCGGTACCGGTGTCGTCGCGGATCAGCGGCACCAGCGTCGCCGGCGCGGTCAGTGCCCGCCTCACCCCGAAGCGGCCGGCGACGGCGACCTCGACGTCGAGCCGGTCGGCGCGCAGCAGC
>NZ_JAUMSQ010000554.1:0-646 GCF_030519285.1 Mycolicibacterium arseniciresistens | reverse complement strand
CACCGGGTGCGCGTCGGCGACCGCGTCGCGCACGGCCGCGGCGACGCTGCGTTCGTCGGACAGGTCGATGTCGGTGAGGCCGCGGCTGGCGACCGCCACCACGTCCTCGGCCTGCGGCACGGGGTGCCTCAGGCGTGGCCGGTACACCTCGACCACGAGCTGCTGGCGCTCGACGTGGAACGAGAAACTGCGGCCGTCGCCGAGCTGGCCGAACCCGCTGGCGTGCACACCAGTGGAAATGTCTTCGATGGAAAAGTCTTCTTCGCTCTGACTCCGACGTGTGGCGAGCGTCATAGTCGCACCATACCTCCGGTATCGCCGTCGGCAACACCGGGTGAAGCGGATCGCTGCGCGACCCGCCCGTCGCGGAAGTGCCTAGACTTGCTGGACCTGTCGAACGTCCCGTGAATCGACCTCACGAACCGAGAGCTACCCTTTGTCATACCACCTAAACTCCGTGACTCAGCGCTTTCTCGCCGGCGTCGCGGTGGTGGCAATCCTCGCCGTGGCCGGCTGCGCGACCGGCCCGGACGACGGCCCGCCGCCGACCATCGTGCCGGCGACCGCCGCGGAGTCTCCCCCGGTCAGCGGCGCCCCCGCGGGACTGGTGCGGCCACTCGCCGCGCAGACCCGAGGCGCCGTGTTC
>NZ_JAUMSQ010000553.1:0-327 GCF_030519285.1 Mycolicibacterium arseniciresistens | reverse complement strand
GTGGCCGGCTGCGCGACCGGCCCGGACGACGGCCCGCCGCCGACCATCGTGCCGGCGACCGCCGCGGAGTCTCCCCCGGTCAGCGGCGCCCCCGCGGGACTGGTGCGGCCACTCGCCGCGCAGACCCGAGGCGCCGTGTTCGACGAGGCCACCCGCTCGCTGGTGGTGCTGGGCGCCGGCGCGGACGGCCGGTCGCAGCTGACGGTCATCGGCCCCGGGACCGATACCCGGACCGTGTCACTCGACGGTGCGGCCTCCGCCGTGATCGGCGACGGCCTGGGCGAGGTGTACGCCGCCGCGCGGGGCGGGTACTTCCGCCTCGACGTC
>NZ_JAUMSQ010000552.1:0-1001 GCF_030519285.1 Mycolicibacterium arseniciresistens | reverse complement strand
GCCGGAGCCGGAGTCCGCGGAGGAGACCGCCGCCCGGCGGCACCGCAGCCTCGAGGACACCGGCGGTCAGTCGGTGGCCGACCTGCTCGCCCGGATGGGCACCGCCCCCTCCGGAGGCGGCAGGCGCAGGCGCCGCGAAGAGTGAGCTAGTCTGCTATCGACCGTCCGGTACCCGCAGCGCGGGACCGGAACGTAGGAATCCACGACAAGTTGCGAGGTCGTCTGCGATGGAGCAGCCCCCTGCGCGTGCGTCGGCCGTCCCCGACGGGCTGCGTCCGGCCCGGCTCACGGTCGGCCTGATCTCGGCCGGCCGGGTCGGCACCGCGCTCGGCGTGGCACTGGAGCGCGCCGAACACGTGGTCGTCGCCTGCAGCGCCATCTCGCAGGCCTCACGCAGGCGGGCCGAGCGCCGGCTCCCCGACACCGCCGTGCTGCCCGTGCAGGACGTGGCAGCCCGGGTGGAGTTGCTGCTGCTCGCGGTGCCCGACGCGGAACTGCACGGACTGGTGGCGGGTCTGGCGGCCACCGGGGCGGTGCGCCCGGGCACGATCGTCGCGCACACCTCGGGAGCCAACGGGGTGGCGATCCTGTCGCCGCTGACCGAGCAGGGCTGCATACCACTTGCCATCCATCCCGCGATGACCTTCACCGGGTCCGACGAGGACATCGCCCGGCTGTCCGAGGCGTGCTTCGGGGTGACCGCGGCCGACGAGGTCGGCTACGCGATCGCGCAGTCACTGGTGCTCGAGATCGGCGGCGAGCCGTTCCGGGTTCGCGAGGATGCCCGCACGCTGTACCACGCCGCCCTGGCGCACGGAAGCAATCACCTGGTCACCGTGCTGCTCGACGCCGTCGAGGCGCTGCGGTCGGCGCTGTGGGGGCAGGAACTGCTCGGGCAGGAACTGGTCGGCGGGGCGCCCGGCGGCATCGCCGAACGCGTCGTCGGTCCGCTCGCGCGCGCGGCGCTGGAGAACGCACTGCAGCGCGGCCAGTCGGCGCTG
>NZ_JAUMSQ010000551.1:0-634 GCF_030519285.1 Mycolicibacterium arseniciresistens | reverse complement strand
CAGCGTCCCGCGGAACATCAGCCGGCCGCCGCCCAGCGAGCGCGGGCTCTCCGTGGGGGTGACCGTGACGGTGGCGGTCCGGCCGTACAGGGCGGTGACGGGGTGGTCGTCGACCTGGTGCGTGCGCACCGCCGCGGCGACGGTGAACGCGGCACCCACCGCGGCGACCGCCGCCAGACCCGCCCCCGCAGCCCGTAAGGCCTCACCGAAGTCGCCGCGGCCGCCGCCCCACCAGACCGCGGCGGCGGTGAGGGCCAGCGCGACGAGGGTCACCAGTACCGCCGCCCCGGCGTGCCACAGCGTGGTGGTGGCGGTGACCGCCCAGCCGGTCGCCGCGGCAGGCACCAGCCGCAGGTCGAGTGGGCGGTCGCTGTCCACCCGCGGATCAGATCCGGACCAGGTCGCGCAGCTTGTCCAGCCGCGCCGGACCGATGCCGTCGACGTCGCCGAGCTGGTCGACACTGGTGAACCGTCCGTTGGCGTCGCGCCACGCGATGATCGCCGCCGCGGTCACCGGTCCGACGCCGGGCAGCGCATCGAGCTGTTCGGCCGTCGCGGTGTTGAGGTCCACCGCTTCCGGCGGTGCAGAGCCCGGATCGCGCGGCGGGACTCCCGGCGGCGCGGCGGGAGTCGC
>NZ_JAUMSQ010000550.1:0-379 GCF_030519285.1 Mycolicibacterium arseniciresistens | reverse complement strand
ACGCGATGATCGCCGCCGCGGTCACCGGTCCGACGCCGGGCAGCGCATCGAGCTGTTCGGCCGTCGCGGTGTTGAGGTCCACCGCTTCCGGCGGTGCAGAGCCCGGATCGCGCGGCGGGACTCCCGGCGGCGCGGCGGGAGTCGCGTCGCTCACCGAACTGCCCATCGTGGTCGGCCGGCCCGGCGGCGCCGCGATGCCGACGATGATCTGCTCGCCGTCGGTGACGCGGCGCGCGAGGTTCAGCCCGACGAGGTCCGCACCGTCCAGCGCGCCGCCCGCTCCTTCGAGGGCGTCGGCGATACGCGCGCCCGCAGCGAGGGTGACCAGGCCCGGCTTGTGCACGAGGCCGACGACGCTGACCACCACCGGCCCGTCGTC